>NZ_JBFUHJ010000215.1:0-8910 GCF_056402455.1 Paenibacillus sp. P4_A7
CATGACACCTTTTATTGGTCAGGGATCGATGGCACTGAGATTCTTACACACTTCATTACAACGCCGGATCCGTTCCGCAGTCCAGATAGCATTATGAAATATTATACGTACAATGGGCATGTGCTTCCACAGACGGTATCAGGAATATGGCGCGATTACCGCGATAAAGAAATTAATCAGGAATTGCTGCTCTCCTACGGCTATGGCGATGGCGGGGGAGGACCGACACGAACGATGCTGGAGATGAGAAGGCGCTTGGAAAATATGCCGGGCTTGCCGAAAATCACGACAGGCCGAGCGGACGAGTTTTTCAATAAATTAGAAGAAAAAGTTGCGAGCACGGATCGCTATGTTCATCGCTGGGACGGTGAGCTGTATCTGGAGCTGCATAGAGGAACCTATACATCGCAGGCGTATAACAAGAAGATAAACCGCTATATGGAAAATTTGCTGCGCAACGCTGAGATGGTGTCCACCTTCTACAGTACGCTGACACAATTTGCGAATTATGATCAAGCCGCTCTATATGACAGCTGGAAGATCGTGCTGCGCAATCAATTCCACGATATTTTGCCGGGCTCCTCTATCGCAGAGGTGTATGAGGATTGTCATGTTGAGTATGCGGAAGCGGAGAAGCTGGCTGAGGCTCCGCTCGCTATGAGCGCCCAAGGTATCTCTAGAATGATCGATACGGGCGATCAACCGGGTTATATGATCTTCAATTCCTTGCCATGGATCCGGGAGGAACTGATTGAACTCACAATAGATGTGAATGCTGATGCGCATTCTGCATCAACGCAGCAACTCAAGGTGAATGTACCTGCCATGGGCTACACGTTCCTTAGTGTTAAGGAATTGGAAGCTATGCTAGTGCCAAGAGAGCAAGTCATTTATGCCACAGAATCAGGGATTAAGACGCCTTTCTATGAAATCCAGTGGAATGAGAGTGGACAGATCACTCAGCTATACGATATTCAGAATGACCGTCAGGTAATAGTTGAAGGACAGACTGGAAACCGGTTCGATGTGCATGAAGACAAACCACTTGCTAGTGAGGCTTGGGATATTGATATTTTCTATTTCGAAAAATCATATGTTATTGAGCAATTGAAGTCGGTGGAAGTTGTGGAATGCGGTTCGCTGCGCGCTATCGTTCGGTTTGTATGGGGGTATGGCAGATCCGAGCTGCGTCAGGATCTAGTCGTTTATGCGGATGATCCGAGAATCGATTTTGTTACGGAAGTATCATGGCATGAACCTCAGCAATTACTGAAGGTCGCTTTTCCAGTCAATATTCGTGCTACTCATGCAACTTATGAGATTCAGTATGGCAATGTGCAGCGCCCAACCCATTGGAATACGAGCTGGGACTTTGCCAGATTCGAGACTTGTGCCCATCGATGGGTTGATCTATCGGAGAGAGATTATGGGATTAGTCTGCTCAATGATTGCAAGTATGGTCATGATGTGAAGGAGCAAACGATTCGCCTTACATTGATCAAATCAGCGACCAGTCCGGATGCGCAGGCAGATATCGGCGAGCATTCATTTACCTATTCCTTGCTGCCGCATGAAGGCGATTGGTTTACGTCCGGGACACAATTGCAGGCTAGACGTCTTAATACACCAGTTATTATTCAGGCAGTACAAGGTGGGACTGCTGCTCCAGCTCCTTCAACTACTGCTCAGAAGCTGCCTTCTACGCTCAGCTTCTTCTCAAGCGACAGCAAACATGTAGCTATTGATACGATTAAGAAGGCGGAGGATTCCGATGACTGGATCGTAAGATGTTATGAGTACGGCGGCAAGCGGGGAAGCGCAGACTTCTATTCTCATTTCGAGATAGATGTGATCGAGGAAGTAAACCTGTTAGAGCAGGAGGCCGAACCAATGGATGGACAAAGTCATCACTTTTCCGCCTTTTTCAAGCCTTATGAATTAATAACATTCAAAATAAAAATGAAATAAGATTAAAATTTCGTTCGTAATGCAAGAATCGCTTAAGGCTAATTGACTTGGAGGTGAAATGATGCAACGTAGCAGCGGGTGTCGAATAACTAGTGATTTGATCTATAACAAATATCGTGCTGTGCTTCTAGAAAATGAGAAGCTGCAAATAATCCTTTTACTCGACAGGGGAGGAGAACCGATTCGTTGGCTTCACAAGCCGACGGATACGGATTTCATTTGGAAAACACGATTAGGACTGCAGCCGCCTCATGCGCTATTTCCCGATTATCAGATGACTTATCCGGGTGGTTGGCAGGAAATGATGCCGGAAGTAAGTTATACCCATACTTATCGTGGAACTACTGTTCATCGCGGTGAGACAGCGGTAAGCCCATGGGAGATGCAAATTATTCGGGATGAGGAGCAAGAGGTTCGTATTCGATTGACTCATAGAGTGCGGTCTCTACCGCTATACGTCGAGAAGGATTTCATTCTAAGAAGTGGTGAAACGACGGTCAGAATCGAAGAAACGGTTAAAAACGAAGCTCCGGTCCGAGTGGAGACAAATTGGGGTTACCACTTGGCTTATGGAGCGCCATTCATAAACGAAAATTCCAGAGTTCATTTCCCGCCCGGTGCAACGGTGATACAGCAATCGCCTCTGCAAGACGAATGGCCATGGCCTAATGCGGTGCAGGATGGAGTTACGATTGATTTGACACGCATGCCGCCACGCGGAACGCATAGAGATCTGATGGCGGTGAAGTCGACAGAGGGAGTGTACACCATCGAAAATCCTGATATGGGACTTGGTTTGAAGGTTCGCTGGGATCAGCATGTGTGGCCTTATGTTTGGTATTGGCAAAATTTCGGGTCAGATGGAGATGCGCCATTTTTCTCTGTTGAGTACAACATTGGACTGGAAATGTTTAATATTCCACCGAAGCTTACATTGGCCGAAGCGGCAGCTGCCGGCTTAGCCTTAGAGCTGGAGCCGTTCGGTTCACAATCTTCTTGGCTTGAATTTGAAGTGAAGGAGGATGGAATTAGTGGTAGATGAGAAAGAGATTAAGCTGCTTAGCAATCGCTTTGTATTAAGCAAGAATCGGTTCGGAGAGATATTGAAGGGTATACCGTCACTTAAAGCAGGTGTTATAGGCGACGTAAGTCTTGACGTCTATTGGGAGACAGATATGGAGCGAAGTGAATTATCCAGAGAAACTCCACATTATACATTGCCGGTGATGAACGAGAAGTGTTCCCCCGGAGCTGCGGGGAATGTGGCAGCTAATTTAAAAGCGATTGGCTGCAGCCAAGTATATGTTTGTTCTGTCTTTGGTGATGATTGGCGTGGGTCACTGCTGAAGCGGGCGTTTCATGATTTGGACATCGATCTCACGTATTCTCTTAGCAGCGAGGATTGGTGTACACCCGCTTATTGCAAACCCATTCGTATCGGTCTGCAAAATGTGCGGCAGGAGGACCCACGTCTAGACTTTTTTAATTATAAATCACTGCGGGAGGATGTTATCGGTCAGTTGGTGAAGCAGCTGGACGCAATGGCTGATAAAGTGGATATAATCGCAGTAACTGATCAATTTAAGTTCGGCATTATTGGGGACGCGATTAGGCATTGCTTGAAGGGTTGGGCAGCCAAAGGTAAGATTGTGCTCGTCGATAGCAGAGAGCGAATTCATTTATTTCATGGCATGATGATTAAACCGAACGAGCTGGAAGCTGCTCATTCCTTTCAATTAGAGAAAGATAACAATGGTCATACTCTATTAGATTGGGCTGAATTGGCTTTACGTATGTCGCGTGAGATGGGCTCTCAATGTTTCATTACGCTTGGCGAGAAAGGGTCGATTAGCGCCGATGGAAGCGATTATAGGTGGGTACCTTCGCTTCCAGTCCAACCTCCTTTAGATACGGTTGGGGCAGGGGATTGCTTTGCTTCAGGACTTCTTGCTTCGCTTGGGTCAGGTAGCAGCACAGAGGAAGCAATGGCGTTCGCCCATTTCGCTTCCGCGGTTAGCATTAAGAAGCTAGGAAGCACGGGAACTGCGTCCCCGAAAGAAATAAAAGAGATATACGATTACTACGAGAAGATCGGTTTCAAAAATTAGTTTTGTAAAAAGGTTCACAAAGTATGGCAAAACCTCCAAGTCCACTATAGCAGCGGTTTTGGAGGTTTTGGGTATGCTTAAAATTTATTATCATGATATAGACAGATTAAATGCTTCTGGACGCATCGCCTTAAGCTGTCTCTCATAGAGATCATGGTATAGCCCATTGCGAGCTAAAAGAACCTCATGTGAGCCCCATTCTTTAATTTGTCCATCCTCCATAACGAGGATGAGGTCTGCGCGCACGACAGTTGCTAGACGGTGAGCTATGATAAACGTCGTTCGGTTTTTCATCAGCCGATCCAGCGCATCGGTAACAAGTGCTTCCGACTCGGCATCGAGTGCAGAGGTAGCTTCATCCAAAATGAGGATTTTAGGGTCTTTGAGCAAAGCACGTGCGATAGCAAGTCGCTGCTTCTGACCGCCGGAAAGCCTCATTCCGCGATCCCCGAGCAGGGTATGATAGCCATTGTCCCAGCTGTCTATGAATTCATGGCAGTTCGCAGCCTTGGCTGCAGCTACTACTTCTTCTATCGTTGCGTCTGGCCGACCGTATACAATATTTTCAAAAACGGAGCCAGAGAATAAAATATTGTCTTGCAATACCATTGCAATTTGTTTACGAACGTCTTGAATATCGTATTCTTTTATATTTATATCGTCCACATACACACCGCCGTGCTTCGCGTCGTAGAAACGTGCGATGAAATTGATCAACGTTGACTTTCCTGCGCCGCTAGGACCGACTAGGGCTACAACCTGACCGGGTTTTGCATGGAAGCTAATCTGTCTTAAGCCGATTCTTTTCTCGACTTTAGTAGGAGGAGGGGAGCTTCTCGTTTTTGGAGGGATCCAATAAAATGATTTTGCTGGCTTTTGTCGTACTACAATATCGGGGTCCTGCCAGTTTTTATCATCTTTGGGCAAGGGCACTTCAGAAGCATAAGTAAACGAGACGTTTTTGAACCGAATATCGCCGCTGCATTCCTTCAAGGGCAGTGGATCTTCTGCGCTCTTAATTCCTGGCTCGATGTCCATTAGCTCGAAGATTCGTTCAATATGAGTCAGTGAGTTTTGAATGGTCACATTGATATCGGCGAAGCGTTGGATTGGACCGTACAGCTGCCCGAGATAGGCTTGGAAGGCAATAAGTGAACCGATAGTCATATCTCCGTTCAGTACGAATGCGCCTCCAACGGCCCAAGTAATAAGCGTGCCAGAGTTGCCGATCAGTTCACTGATTCTGCCGAGAGAATTGGCGAGCAGCTGTGCTGCAAGTGAGTGGCGAATATGTGATTGCGTTTGCTTGTCAAAGCGCTCCAGCTCCGCGCGTTCACCATTAAATGCCTGCACGATCTTCATGCCGGAAATACGTTCTACCAGTAAGCCCGATATCAGCTCCATCTGTCGGTTGACCGCACGAGAAGTGAAACGAATTCGTATATTGAGATTTGTGAAGATCAAATAATAGACCGGTAGTATCCAAAGCGACATGAGGGCCAACTGCCAATTTAAGGAGAAGAGGAGGAAAGCGGCAAAGCCAACCATGAACAAGTCGAAAATAGCATTGAGCACATTGTTCCCTACTAGATTTTGAGCGCCATTTACATCGTGGGTAATTCGACTTAGCAATACGCCGACCTGCTGGTTATCGAAAAATGTCTGAGGCATTTTTTGAATATGTTCATAGAGCTGTCTGCGTATACTGGCTACCATACGGCTCGACATTAAGGAGGCCAGCATGTTTCTAAAAAAAGAGGCTCCTAAGTGCATCAAATAAATCCCGCCAAAAATGAGCAGTACACTTTTCAGAGTCCAACTGGAATCAGAAGGCGCAAGAACATCATCGATTAATATTTTCGTTAACCAAGGGCTTGCCAAGGGCAGGACAAACTGCAATACACCGACGCCCAAAATGGCAGCAAGATAAAAGCGATAAGGCTTGACAAACTTTAAAAATCTCCAGATGAGTTGCATTCTAGGTGAGTGGTCTTCCGAATTGGCACCGTTCTTTTCACTCAATTGAATTCCTCCATATTCCATCCGTCTCTTGTGTTCCGCCTACATGATTTCACATTGTATATGACGAATGGGAAGTTGTTAAGGACGCTGTGAGCGAAGTGGAGGTCGTTTGAGTTAACTTTGTAAACAAATGATAGGATTTCCTCTTGTTTCCTCCCAATTACATTTTTTTTAAATTTTTACGTGACTTTAACTTTACTATTTGACCGATTAACTTTATTATTAAATTAATTGATTTGGAACCTTAATGAATATCCGAGGAGATGGTGAATTGACAAGTCATCCAACCGAACAGTGGAAAAAACAGTTCAGTGGTGTATATGCATTATTACTTACTCCGTTTATGAGAAATAAAGAAATTGACTGGGAAATCTATGAACAATATGTGGAATGGCAGTTATCGAACCTACCGCAAGGATTGTTTGCCGTTTGCGGCAGCAGCGAAATGGAACAGTTAACACCAGATGAGCGGTATGAGCTAGCTCGCAGGGCTGTGCGACGAGCTAATAAAATTCCAGTATTGGCAACCGGTAATGTAAGCGCTATTATAGAAGAGCATGAAGACGAAATACTTAGGATGGCAGAGACTGGTGTTGCTGGAATTGTTCTTATACCGCCAGGAAATATGGGAGAGGATCAGAAAAAGCTAGAGGAGTATTTCGCAAAACTAGCAGACATTTCTCCAGTGCCTATTTTTTTATATGAGTGTCCACTCGCAGCTCCTAGACATATTGACTCAAAGGTATATAAGCGATTAGTAGAATTGCATGGTATCGTCGGAATCAAAGATACCACATGTACGAATGAGGGCATAAACGATAAAATTACAGGTGCTCCAGAAGGCTTGGTGTTTCAAGCTAATACGCCATTTATGGCCGATGCATTGCGTAATGGGGCTGCTGGTGTTATGTCTACGACTACTTCAGCGGCTGTTGATATCGTGTTGGAATTGTGGGAAGCGGTTAGAAATGAGGATTCGAATAAGACTGCTGCTGCTCATGAATTACTTGTATTTCTGGATGGTGTATTGGGGAAGGGCTACCCTGTAACCGCTAAGCATCTTGTCTCCCTAAGAGGTGTACCAATGTTGACAGAATCACGCAAAGGAAAAAGCATGAACGCCTCGGCAGCAAAAGGAATAGAGGTTTGGTTGAAAGCAGCGGAAAAACATCTACTGAAATCGAACTCATCCAAGAAATAAAAATAGCAAATTATCCTGAAATACCTAGTTATAAGTCCGTATTGTCAGAATAAAGTTTAATCATTAAGTAAAAAGAAACGGGTCATAAGGAGGGAGTATTTTGTTGCTGCTTCGCAAGTACATGGTTCTTCTTATAGGATTATTGTTGCTCAGCTCCTTATTCTTCTTATCAAGGAGTACATCGAATGATGCCGCTATGGCTAGTGTACCGGAATATAGTGAGGACATTCAACGTTCAATAGCGGCTGAAGCCGATCTGGCATCAACGCTGGGACAGTCATACTTAAGCTATCTAAGTGCAAGGAAAGCTGAAGGGATACAAGATACGACAGGTTACAGCGAAATTATAAGTGGAGAAAAATACAGTTCTCTGAGCGAAGTTGGAGCTCATATCGCCGATGATCCTGATGGTTCAGGCAAGGATGTAGTAGTAATCGAGGATGAAGGTGGATGGGTCGAATACGAGGTAGAGATAGCTGAAGCCGGGTTTTATCAGATGGGATTAACCTATTATTCGTTAGATGGCAAGGGTTCGTCGATTCAACGCAAGGTTTCGATCGATGGACAGTACCCATTCTTTCAATCCGAACGGATTGCGTTCTCTAGAATGTGGAAAGAATCGAAGTTGCCTTGGTTTGACAACATGGGAAATGAATTTAATTCAGCGCAAGAAGAGGTGAAGGGCTGGCAGTACAAAGAGTTTAGCGATCCCGAAGCTAGAGTAGAAGAGCCTTTCCGCTATTCCTTTACCAAAGGTACTCATAAAATTCGTATACATTACTTGCGCGAACCAGCCGCAATTGGCGAGCTTCATATCTTTTCTCCTGTGGTACTGCCTACCTATGAAAAGGTGCTGGAATCATACCGACAAGCCGGCTACACAGAGACAAATAACTTTGAGTTGAAATTGCAAGCGGAAAACGCGGCTCTTAAGTCGGATCCGACATTGCGTAGAACGAGCCATAGAGAGCCAGCGACAGAACCATTCGATCAAGATATCATGCTATTAAATACGATAGGGGGCAGTTCTTGGCGCGATGGAGGTCAGTGGATAGAATGGGAATTTGAGGTGCCTAAATCTGGATCATACGAGATTGGGAGCAGATTTCTTTCACAATGGCTAAACCAAACTCCCGTGCAGCGCACCGTATATATCGACGGTATTATACCATTCAAAGAAATGAACGCAGTTAATTTCCCTTACGCCAAACAATGGCAATCTGGTGCTCTTGGGATGGGGGATACGGAATTTCTCGTTTACTTGGAAGAGGGAGAGCATAAAATCCGCATGGAGGTACAGGTTGGTCAACTAGGCCAAGTATTCGAAGTGCTGCAGCAAGTCTCACAAAAGGTATCGTACCTAAGCAGAGAAATCATCATGCTAACTGGTACGAATCCAGATAAAAATCGAGAGTGGGAGCTTGAACGTAATATTTCAAACTTAATCCCACGTCTTCATTTGATGGCTATCGACATGCAAAAGGCTATTGATTTCATGCAGGAGATGGGAACAGAGGGAGATAGCCCTGAGCTTGCTCCGCTTGCTACCGCTCGAGATCAGCTTATAAACTTAGCAGCTAAGCCAGGAACCATTCCGAGCCGTATTGGCAG
>NZ_JBFUHJ010000216.1:0-8890 GCF_056402455.1 Paenibacillus sp. P4_A7
GATTTGTGGAGGATGGAATGAATGTCAGAAAACCAAACGACAACTGCAATGCCAACGACATATGATCCGAAGGCAGCGGAGCAGAAATGGTACGATTACTGGACGCAAGGGAAATTTTTCGAGGCAGGCAAGCGTCCGGATGCGAAGCCGTATACGATTGTTATACCGCCCCCTAATGTTACGGGAATGCTACATATTGGGCACGCGCTTGACTTTACGTTACAGGATATCCTGATTCGTACGAAGCGTATGCAGGGCTATGATGCGCTGTGGCTGCCAGGCACAGACCACGCTGGTATTGCTACGCAAACGAGAGTGGAACAGAAGCTGCGTGAGCAAGGCATATCTCGTTATGACCTAGGAAGAGAAGCATTTCTTGAGAAGGTCTGGGAATGGAAAGAAGAGTATGCTAATACTATTCACGGACAATGGGCCAAGATGGGACTTTCTCTAGATTATTCGAGAGAGCGATTCACATTAGACGAGGGACTATCCAAAGCTGTTCGCGAAGTATTCGTTYGTCTTTATGAGAAAGGGCTTATTTATCGTGGTAAAAAAATAATTAACTGGGACCCGGCAGCACGCACAGCGCTTTCGGATATCGAGGTAGATTACAAAGAGCTTAACGGACATTTATACCACTTGAAGTATCCTCTTAAGGATGGTTCCGGCTTTATTACGGTAGCTACGACTCGTCCCGAGACCATGCTTGGTGATACTGCAGTTGCCGTTCATCCTGAAGATGATCGTTATAAGCATCTAATTGGGCAGTTCATCGTTCTTCCTATTATTGGACGTGAAATTCCGATTATAGCTGACGATTATGTAGATAAGGAATTTGGTTCTGGTGCTGTAAAAATTACGCCAGCTCATGACCCTAACGATTTTGAGGTTGGAGAACGTCATAGCCTGCCGCAAATTATCGTAATGGATGAAACGGGTACAATGAATGCTGAAGCGGGACCTTATCAAGGATTGGATCGCGCAGATTRCCGGAAGCAGATTGTTAAGGATTTGCAAGAGCAGGGCGTATGTGTAGAAATTGAGGACCACGTACATCAGGTTGGACACAGCGAGCGAAGCGGAGCGGTTGTAGAGCCGTATTTGTCGACACAATGGTTTGTAGCGATGAAGCCTCTAGCAGAAGCTGCAATTGCTGCTCAGAAAGCGGGCAAGGGCGTTAATTTTGTTCCTGAACGTTTTGAGAAAATATATTTTAACTGGATTGAAAATGTACGTGATTGGTGTATTTCCAGACAGCTTTGGTGGGGACACCGTATCCCGACCTGGTATGACGATGCTACAGGTGAAATGCATGTTTCCCGTGACGATATGACTGGTGATAATCTGCGTCAAGATAATGACGTGCTCGATACTTGGTTCAGCTCCGCGCTATGGCCGTTCTCGACTCTCGGCTGGCCGGACGAAACAGAGGATCTGAAACGATACTATCCTACGGATGTACTTGTGACTGGATATGATATCATTTATTTCTGGGTTGCCCGCATGATCTTTACGGCGCTTGAATTTACGGCCCAGCCGCCTTTCAAAGACGTATTGTTCCATGGACTCGTTCGTGATTCCGAAGGACAAAAAATGTCCAAATCGAAAGGCAACGGTGTTGATCCATTAGAAGTTATTGATCAGTATGGTGCTGATGCTATGCGCTATATGATATCGACTAGCAGCACGCCAGGGCAAGATTTGCGTTTCCGCTTTGAGAAGGTTGAGCAGGCTCGCAACTTTGCCAACAAGATTTGGAATGCATCACGCTTTGCGCTTATGAATCTTGAAGGTGTAGAAGCCAAGGATATTGATATAACGGTTCAGCTTGGAACAGCTGATCGCTGGATTTTGCATCGCTTAAATGAGACGGTTCGCGATGTAACTCGTTTAATTGACAGCTACGAATTTGGCGAAACTGGCCGCTTGCTTAATAACTTCATTTGGGATGATCTGTGCGACTGGTACATCGAATTTGCTAAGCTTAGCTTATACGGTACGGATGAAGCAGCGAAGAAGGCGACACAATCTGTACTTGCCTACGTTCTTGATCGTACGCAACGGCTCATTCACCCATTCATGCCATTTATCAGTGAAGAAATATGGCAGCACTTACCGCATGAAGGTGAAACGATTACTTTGGCTGAATGGCCGGTTTATGATGCAGCATTGGAAGCTCCTGATGCGGTTAAAGAGATGGAACTGCTTATGGATATCATTCGAGCAGTACGCAATATCCGCGCGGAAGTTAATGTGCCAATGAGCAAGAAAATCGAGCTTCTTATTAAGCCATCAGGTGAGGCTGAAGCCGCTATATTCGCTCGTAACGAAGAATTTATCAAACGATTCTGCGGTACATCCATGCTAGAGGTTGGTTTGCAAATTACTGCGCCGGATAAGGCAATGACAGCAATTATTACAGGTGCGGATCTTTATTTACCGCTAGCTGGCCTTATTGACATAGCACAGGAAATAGCACGTCTTGAGAAAGAGCACCAGCACTTGAATGCCGAGGTTGAGCGAGTAGAGAAGAAGCTTGGCAACGAAGGATTCGTAGTGAAGGCTCCTACGAAGGTTATTGAAGAGGAACGCGGTAAAATGAACGATTATGCAGATAAACGCGATAAGGTTCTTGCAAGAATTGAAGAATTACGCGGATAGTCTGCAATAACGGAAGAAGGAACGAATAGGATGACGGAACATAAAATAGAGCAGCGGCCAAGCGAGCCGCTGCATTCCTATGGTGAAGCTGTTAATTGGATTAATGGACTGATCCCCTTTGGTATTCGCCCAGGCTTAGATCGGATCGAGCAGCTTATGATGATGCTAGATAATCCGCATCGGAGACTGAAGTTTATTCATGTAGCGGGTACGAACGGCAAAGGCTCTACTTGTGCATATTTAACTAACGTACTTGTGAAAAGCGGCTATGATGTCGGTACATTTACATCGCCGTATATTACAAAATTTACGAATCGGTTCCAATATAATGGAGTCGATATTGAAGAAGAAACACTTTTGAAGCTAGCAAATGAACTGAAGCCGCATGTGGAAGCAATTGCTGAGACTGAGCTTGGTTCACCGACGATGTTCGAAGTATCGACAGCGCTGGCTATACTTTTTTATGCAAGAGTCACTTATCCCGATTATGTGGTCTGGGAGACTGGGCTTGGCGGGCGGCTTGATGTGACGAATATCGTCCACCCGGTCGTATCCGTTATTACGAATATTGGTCATGATCATATGGATCGTCTTGGAGATACGCTGGCCGCAGTCGCAAGCGAGAAGGCTGGCATTATTAAAGCGGCTATTCCTGTCGTAAGCGGGGTAACACAGCCAGAAGCAGTAGAAGTTATCAAAAGAATAGCAGCTGAGAGACAGAGCTCGCTTTATTTGCTCGGAGAACAGTTTCATGAAACGGAGATTTCTGTCCGACAGGATGAGCAAACCTTCCGCTTTGAGAACCTGTTTCGCACGATCGAGCCTTTAACGATTACACTTAATGGCGAGCATCAACGGACAAATGCTGCGGTTGCAGTTATGACGCTTGAGATACTTCGTCAATATAACGCGCTTGTCGTTGAAGATGATATACTCGCAGACGGATTGCGGACTGCCACTTGGCCAGGAAGGCTTGAGATGGTATCTGATTCACCGCGTATTTTGCTAGATGGCGCTCATAATCCTGAGGGAGCAGAAATGCTTGCTGCCGCTTTAAAAAATACTTATAAATATGATCGTTTACATCTTATGATGGGTATGCTGGAGAATAAGAATCATCATGATGTGCTCAAGCATATACTACCCATAGTGGATACGCTAATTTTGACCGAGCCTGATTATCGAATGAAAAAAGAAGTAAATGCTTTGGCTGATTTGGTACGGGAAATGCGGCAGCAACAGCCAAATGAGCATTCTTTCGAATTAGTGGTTGAAAAGGATTATCGTGTGGCGTTAAAAAAACTACAACAGTTAACCGGGGAGAATGACCTTGGAGTCGTAACAGGCACGCTATATTTAATAGCTGATGTTCGCTCCAGCATTTTGTTCAACTCGGAATCTGAAAAAGGTTGGTGAACCGTCTTTGAATACGGCAGAACATGTTCATTTCATCGGAATCGGCGGTTACGGAATGAGTGCCATTGCCCGCGTCATGCTGGAAATGGGCTATAAAGTTACTGGATCCGATGTAGCGCGTCAAGAATTAACAGAAAAGCTTGCTGCTAATGGCGCTAGCATTTATATCGGTCACCAGCCTGAGCATGTGAGAGGAGCCGATTTGGTCGTTTACTCCACAGCTCTTTCCAAAGATAATGTTGAACGAGTTGCAGCAGAGGCATTAAAAATCCCGGTTCTGCATCGGTCACAAATGCTAGCAAAATTAATGAATGCAGGAAAAGGAATCGCAGTAGCAGGCGCACATGGAAAAACAACAACGTCTTCGATGATCGCGCTTGTAATGGAAACGTGTAATGCAGATCCGACCTATATTATCGGGGGCGAGATTGTAAACGTTGGCACGAATGCGAAAGCAGGAAAAGGCGAATATGTTGTTGCTGAAGCGGATGAGAGTGATGGATCCTTTCTCCACTATCACCCAACGTTAGCTATTGTGACGAATATCGAGCCGGATCATCTTGAAAATTACGACGGCGATTTCGAAAAGCTGAAGGCGGCTTATGTACAATTTTTGCGACAGGTGAAATCGGACGGTAAGGCGATTGTATGCGCGGATGATAAGACGGTTAGTGAACTGATTCCCCGCATTTATGAAGGGGAGACCAGTTCTTCACAACTAATAACTTATGGAATCGACGGAGACGCTCATTACAAAGCAGAAAATATTGTGCTTGGTGATCGCAAAGCTTCATTCACGATGACGTATAATGGAGCGCTGCTTGGGGAAATAGAGCTATCTGTTCCAGGTCGCTATAATGTGTACAATGCTATGGCTAGCGTAATTACTTGTCTAGAATCAGGCTTGTCCTTCGCAGAGATAGCGGCTGCGATTCGCTTGTTCAGAGGAGCTAAGCGTCGATTCCAAGTAATTGGAGAGGTCAACGACATTTTAGTAGTAGATGACTATGCTCATCACCCTACTGAAATTAGAGCGACGATTACAGCGGCTAAAGCAACAGGAAAACGTATTGTGGCCGTATTCCAGCCTCAACGTTATTCACGGACGTTTTTCTTGTTCGAGCAGTTTAGCCGTGCATTTCCTGAAGCCGATGAAGTCATCATTACCGACATCTACTCGCCAGCAGGTGAATTACAGATCGAGGGTGTGAACTCGGGGAAGCTCGTTGAACTAATCAAAAGCAACAGCAATGCGAACACAAAGTTCATTTCGACTAAGGAAGAAGTTATCAGCTATCTAACCGGACGATTGTCACCAGGTGATCTTGTTATCACGATGGGAGCAGGCGATATTTGGAAAGTGGCCGATGCCTTGGCAAAATCGCTGAAATCAGCCCAATAGCAAGCGTAAACGACTGTCGTCGGCCTCTGGCGGTATAAGCTCTTTCGCGATGAAGTATAGGGAGAGTGTAAGCTTGAAACTTATGCATTCCTACATTTTTAAATAATGCCCGATGGTTCCTAGTTGGAATCATCGGGCATTTGTTATTTCATCGAGTAACGTGCTCATGTCGCCAGTCGTTCGCGCTTAAACTTCTCCCCAAAATACTTCCGTCTCGTAGTCGAAAAAAACAGTGCCGTTCTGTTCGTTTCGCTCAAAGATTTTACGCAGTTCAGCTATCATCGGCTCATAGAGTGGGTTTTCCGCTGTTGGTGTGTAAGAGGAGGATAACAGACGCCCAAGGAGTCCTTCGTAATCAAATGCTTGTCGATTCGTAAAGCKAGCCTCCTGTAATTGGCCTTCCTTAAAGAAAGAAAGCAGCAATGTTTTATCAATGTTTTTATGATTGATTTTCTCGTAATCTGACCCAAGCATCCGAAGCAATTGATCATACTGCTCCAGAAAAGGCGAGCCTGACGTCAGCCGTGAATTCCAAATTAATATAACCTTTCCATCCGGTTTTAAAATACGTTGAAACTCAGCTTGGGCTGCTGGGCGGTCAAACCAATGAAAAGATTGTGCACATGTTATGAATTCTATAGATTGGTCTTGCAGGCCAGTGGCTTCCGCCGAACCGACACTGAATTCATACATCGGATTATCGCCTATAGCTTGTATGGCGGCTTCTCGCATTGCTTTATTAGGTTCAACCGCAATAACATGACTTCCACGTGCCAATAGCTGCTCGGAGAAAATACCGGTCCCCGCACCAACGTCAGCTATTAGGCTGGATGCTGTAAGTCCTACGGTACTATATAGATAATCGATAGCTTCCTCTGGATAACGTGGACGATATTTTACATACGTATCAACCCGGTTTGTAAACCTCTCTTTGCTATTCATTGCGATAACCCTCCGATTCGATAAACTCTAAGCGATTTCCAAACGGATCATTTGTGAAAAAACGTGTGATACCTTCAGTATCACGATGGTCATCATCAATAACGATTAGATGGTTTTGAATAAAATGATTTCTCAAGGCTTCGATCTCTTTAACGTGGAAGGCTGGATGAGCTTTAGTGGCAGCGATAAATGGCAATTGCACCCCAATATGAACTTGATGAACGCCACATTGAAACCATACGCCACCACGCTTGAGCAGATTTTCAGGTTTCTGGATTTCATTCCATCCGAGCAATTTGCCAAAAAAGTGTCTTGCTTCCGTCTCGCATCCTTCGGGTGCGGCAAGCTGGACATGATCAATCCCTAAAAATTGAAAAGACATCGCAACATTCTCCTTCTGTCATCTACGTTTCACCTAATGGAACTCTGTTTCATTTTATAATTATATTTTACATAATAATGAAATTAAAATCCAGTTTATTTTTTAATGGATTCAATCTCAAAATCAGTGCTTGATTTCATGAAACCCAATGCTGATGGTGCAGGGCATCCTCTAACATCTCTCTATTTCGAGGCATGTATAGAGGTGGACGATTAGAATGGATAGTGTACATTCAAACAGCATGTATTACATGTTTTAACGCGTTTGAATGGAAAAGATACAATCAAATAGGTAGTTAGAAGCTTTTATCTACGCAACAGGCGATTAGCTTGGATGAAATACAGTCTGGGACCAATACAACGTTTTTGAAGTGGATTTGATTGTATAAAATACAGTCAAATAAGATAACAGAAGAGAAGAGTACAGTAGAATATACTGATCTCACTTTCTGCCTAACCCGTCTTTGATTCACTATCCCGTCAGCTCAGGAAAGAAATCAAATAGGAAAGTGCATCCCGCTAAGACGAAAGCGCCCCTCCCCCACAAACAAACGTAACTCACCACCATCTCTCAAGCCACAACGTTACTCATATGTTCATGCTGCCCGAGCGCACCAAAAGTAAAGCGTGTCCCGCAGGGACGAAAGCGAGCCACCCGCGAACGTAACTCCCACCCCTCACTGCCCCTAACACGTTACTCAGATATTCAGGTATCCAAGAGCACCAATCGTAAAGCGTGTCCCAAAGGGACGAAAGCGAGCCACCCACAAACGTAACTCCCACCCCTCACTGCCCCTCTCACGTTACTTAGGTATTCAAGTATCCAAGAGCACCAAAAGTAAAGCGTGTCCCGCAGGGACGAAAGCGAGCCACCCGCAAACATAACTCCCACCCCTCACTGCTCCCCAGACGTTACTCAGGTATTCAGGTATCTCAAGCGCACCAAAAGTAAAGCGTGTCCCGCAGGGACGAAAGCGAGCCACCCGCAAACGCAACTCTCAACCCTCACTGCTCCCCAGACGTTACTCAGGTATTCAGGTATCTCAAGTGCACCAATCGTAAAGCGTGTCCCGCAGGGACGAAAGCGTGCTACACGCAAACATAACTCCCACCCCTCACTGCTCCCCAGACGTTACTCAGGTATTCAGGTATCTCAAGCGCACCAATCTAAAAGCGGGTCCCACAGGGACGAAAGCGAGCCACCGACAAATGTGGCTCACAACCATCTCAGCAACTCCTACGTTAGTCCAATTGCGGGTGTCCAGAGGGCGGTAGCCCCTCGGGGCCCTCCCTTGGAAGGGAGGGTTTGGGTGGGTTCGAAAAGCCTTTGAAGGTTTGGATAGAATCCTTTAAAGGTTTGGATAGAATCCTTTAAAGGTTTGGAAAGAATCCTTTGAAGCTTTGGTAAAGAAACCTTTGAAGGTTTGGTAGAAAGCCCTTCACAATAAAGGGTTTGGGTTTCCCATCGTCATAAATCTCTTAAGAGTCTCATAGATTAAGATACAAGAATGGTACAAGGAGTGAATGACATGAATTCAAAAAATCGAATTACGTATCGTTTTGATCGTGCTGGGAAGTCAATTAACGAAGAGAGCCGTGAGGCGGCTGATATACAGCAGGGGAATGACTCCAAGGAGGCAGCTTCACATAAATCTGCAAATGAGAATTCACTCATGCGGCCCCATTTAAACGTCGTACAGTTGTATAATAATAAGGAGCATCATACTCTGAGTGAGGTAAATCCTTGGAATAGCCCTTTTCAAGAGGATATCGGTGCGTTGGAACAACTAATTCGCGATACTGATTCCAAAAAGGGCAAAGCGGTGCACGAACAAACAGATGCTAATGATAAACAAGAGGAAAATCCGGATAAAGGATGGAGCGATGCTCGATCTATACGATCATATGACAGAAAGCTTAGTAATTCGATTCAGGTAGAACCACGTATAAGTGATACAAAACAGCATCGTAATATAGGTCATACTATTGCAGATACAACAGAACACAATATAGATGACATCTTAGATTACATTCCAGACGCTGCAAAAAACATTGCACATGAGCTACTAATAGAAAGTGATGAGC
>NZ_JBFUHJ010000217.1:0-8878 GCF_056402455.1 Paenibacillus sp. P4_A7
AGCACATGTAGTGCCGGTAAATGGATATATCGGATCGATTACATTAACGGTTGTAGGTGCTGTAACCGGCCTTGATGGCTCTGGCTTCTCAGGGATTTCGCTCGCAGGTTCTATAGCACAGCTATTCGGTCATGCTATCGGCTCAGGAATTGCTACCTTAACTGCACTCGGCCAAGTCGCAGCGATCTGGGTCGGAGGCGGTACGATCATCCCTTGGGCGCTCATACCTGCTGCTGCTATTTGCGGTGTAGATCCCTTCGAGCTAGCTCGCCGTAATTTAAAGCCGGTTATTATTGGACTCACTGTAACGACAATCGTTGCTATGTTTTTGATTTAGTTTTTTTATTCCTACGGTAAACAATAAATACAATCCCGAGCAAACAAACGGAACAAATGATCGTAATTATTAAATTAAATGACATACCGAATGTTTGATCGGGATCAACTGTAAGATTTCTAGGGATCGAACCGCTCCCAAGTGCAGTCACATGCTCACTTGCTTCACTTTGTAGCGTTATACCGCTGCATAAGCCTGTTTCTAACGCACTCCCACTAGAACTTGCATAAACAATATAACGTTCTCCCTCTTTAAAATTGAATCCACAGCTATCTTCATGTAGTGCAGTGATGACTTCAATTCTCGACGTCACATGCCCTTTCCATACCTGATTTACCTCAAAGGTAGCTTTCTTGATTTTTCCTGGAGAATTGAATAACAAGCTGGAGGTTTGTTTAATACTGACTACTTTCCCTTCAAATACAGCATCGTTTTGTTCTTTCCTATCCTGTATCGTTCCAGGCTCTACACATGAACATGCGTATGCTTCGTTAGAAAACGCAAAAAAACTTCCAACCGCTGATAGGATAAAAAAAGCAACAAAAAAAGTAAACCAACGCAACCTGTTTCTCATCAGGCACCCCTTCTTTCTGTCTCAATCAAACTACTTCCATATCATAGGTAAGACGACATCATTTGGGAAAAAGTTGCATCCTCTTCAACTTAAAAAAGAGGGCTATCCCATTTTCAGCTTATGCTGGAAGCAGGATAACCCTCATTTTCAACGTTTACCTATTAATTGATTGACTTTTTCACCTGTTTTGGTTCTTCAATAAGTGCTGCTTTACTTGGCCAAAAGGCGCCCTTGCCAAGCAGCGTTGTTATTGCTGGTACTAGAAATGGGCGTACGATAAACGTATCCATTAACACACCGATTGCCGTAATCAAACCGAATTGGACTAATACCTGAATAGGCAACGTCGCAAGAACGGAGAACGTAGCAGCCAGAATTAATCCCGCTGATGTAATGACTCCGCCTGTTTCGCCGACCCCTTCTTTAATAGCCTGCTTCAAAGGCATTGTTTTTCGTTTTTTCCAGATGCTTGAGATCATAAAGATATTGTAATTTTCACCTAGAGCGATAAGAAATACGAAAGCATAAAGCGGAATTGCACCCTGTATCGCATCTACCCCCATCAAATAATGCAGGATAATCCATCCGAGACCGAGTGCCGCAGCGTAAGACAGTAATACAGTTGCTACTAGATAAAGCGTTGCAGTAATCGATCTTAAGTAGATAAGCAGCAACAGCATAATAAGTGTGATAACTAATGGAATAATGACTCGATTATCACGGTCCGTTAGCTGTTCCGTGTCATATTGCGTTGCAGTTTGTCCGCCAACCCACACTTTATCGTCCACATTGTCAACACTCGCATTAGTAAGTGCGAACTCAGCAGCCTTTTGAAGTAAAGGAATTGTATCCATCGCTTCCCTTGAGTACGGATTTATGTCCAGTATGACGGTGTAGGATACTAAGTTTGGATCATCCTTGCTTGGCTTAGGCTCCTGAACATGATCAACTAGCCGAACAGCTGCCAGCTTCTCTGCTATATCAACCGTTTTACCATCTGTCTGAGCTACGACCGTAATCGGTGCAAGCTCTCCTGGTGTGAATGCTTTGGAAATAACATCAAAGCCTTCCCTTGAGGCCATATCTTTCGGAAATGAGGATAAAATATCATAATTAAATTTTACTTGTGTTGAGAAAACGGCCATAACGCTAAGTACTAAAACACAAGATATAACGACCGTCCACGGCTTGGAAACGACCATGTTACCGACTTTCATACCCAGTTTATTTTCCGTTTTAGGTGCACGGTAAGACTTATTCCTCTTTGAAGCACGTGCTCGTTCCATTTGCTCAGTACGCGGGATGAATGGATAGAACGATGCGCGGCCCAGAATAGCTAATAGTGCTGGTACTAACGTTAAGCTAGCGATGCCCATAATAAAAATAGACAAGCTAAACGGTATAGCGAAGCGTAAAAGTGAACCATATTTGGCAGCAAGCAAAGCTAGCAATGACAGGACGACMGTAAAGCCGCTCATTGCGATCGCGCCAGAGGCGTCTTTGAATGCAAGCCTTAATGCTTTCATTTTATCATTTTCACGAGTAAGCTCTTGGCGGAAATGTGAGATGAAGAACAGGCAGTAATCGGTTCCCGCTCCAAAAAGCAGCACAGTCATAATCGAGATCGCTTGACCATCCACTGTAATCCACCCTATGTCTGCCATCCAACCTAGCAGTGGTCCTGTTACAGCATATGCAAAGCCAACTCCAATGAGCAGTATAATGGCTAGTATTGGTGAGCGGTATATGAGCAGAAGTAAGATAAGAACTATGAATACTGTCGCAAAAAGAAGTGAGGTATCTGCTCCACYAAATAACTCTGTTGCATCAACCGAGATTCCTGCAGGACCGCTTACTCGGACGCTGAGAGCGGATGTGTCATCTATCGCTACCTTAAAAGGATCTGCACCAGAAGCTTGCTGTACAATTGTTTTAATTTCTTCTATGTTTTCCTTTAGAACTTCCGTCTCTGAGTTCTCATCGAAGGAAATCGGTTGAACAAGCGTAGTATCATCCTCAGAAGCGAATTTTTCAAAGCAGGAAGAGGCATTTGATCATGCCACTAATGTTACCCAACGTGTTCGAGGTCCAGCGATCATTCCAGCAAACTTGTCAATCATTATACATATCCTCCATTTCACTTCTACTTCTTTTTCATATAAAATAAATAGTGTATTGATTTAATTATATGTACTCAAAGGTTAATTAATCAATCAAACTCTTGTCAAAATGATAAATGGAGGGCAATGCGATGAGTGCTGAGCAGCCCAAACGTAAGCCTGGTAGGCCTAAAGGCTCTGATACCATTCAAACCGAGACGCTAATTTTACGCACCGCTGCATACCTTTTTATGGACCTCGGTTATGAGAAAGTATCTTTGAAGGATGTCGCAAAGCGTTGTGGCGTGACGAAGGCCAGCGTCTATTATTATTTCAACAACRAAGCAGAGCTGTTTACGGAATGTCTACTCTTTGTATTGAAAATGGCTAATGACCAAACCTCAACCATCATTAATGGGCCTGGTACTCTCCAAGAAAGGCTGCTAACTGTTGCTGAGCGGCATATGCAAAATGCACATGTAGAGTTTGAAACGATGATGAGAGAAGCGTCGGCTGGACTTAGTGAGGAACAAGTGAAGAAGATTCGTGACAGCGAGAATGCTCTTCACGAGCTAGTTGCTGAGGTTTTCCAGAAAGCCATGAATGAGGGCGAAATTGTTGCAAGTGATCCATTGCTGCTTGCACATGTATTTACGGCTATGCTAAGCGTTCGTAATCGCAAAGAGATAATAAATGAACAAAAGACAGTCGAGCAAGTAGCTAAGGAAATTGTACAATTACTATGGAATGGGTTAGAGCGACGTAAGTCTAGCATAGAAACTAAATAATATTTGGAGGTAATCACTTGTTAAAAACAGCTATAGGAAGATTTCGAATAATCGGCATTTTTGAAGGCATTTCATTTTTGGTACTCCTATTTATCGCTATGCCGCTCAAGTACTTGGCAGACATTCATGAGCCTGTCACCATTGTAGGCGGATTGCATGGGGCATTATTCGTCCTTTATGCTTTTGCATTACTACATGTTTGGATCAAACATCGCTGGTCGTTTTTGAAAGTTGTCATTGCATTTATTGCGTCTTTCCTTCCATTTGGTACATTTGTTTTGGACAAAAAGATGCTACGTAATGAAGCTGAGCTTTAAAAGTAATAAATCAAACCAGTCAACGAAGCTATTAGCGACCTATTGGAGGCTATTAAGCTGCATTGACTGGTTTTTTCATGAGAAGAACGCTTATTCCGAGAAAAAAATGCCATTTTCACGCAGATAGAACATATGTTCTGTACCTGTAAGTGCCATTTTCAGGCTTAAAGTCATCTTTTAAGACCATTTTGTAACTGTAAGCTCGAAATTTGAATCTTACAGCGCCCCTTTATTGATATCTGGAACGTATTCCGCGATTTTAAACCCATTTTTTGAGCTTACAGACATATTTAATGTTAATTTCGCGAGTTTAAGCTCGATATTGGTGCTTAATGCCTCTTTCACATACCACGAACGTATGTTCTGATATCTAGTTATATCAATAATCGTGTCCATACAATTATAGTTATTCCTTTCAAATACCTTTCAACCTCTACTCCCATCTAAATTATAAACGCCGATATTTATAAAAAGTTCTATAAAATAAAAAAAGCGAACATCTGATGACCTCCAATTTACAGGTCTGATGTCCACTTTCATGTAAGCGGTAGATAATAAAAACTTAAAACTCACTCGTAATTATTAACACTTTGATAGGAAAAAGCTGTTTCAATCGCATGCTTGGTAATAACACTTTCGAGTACCGGCCACGTTCCTCCACTTATGCCTATGCATGTCCGAATGTATCCATTTCACTTTCTGGAAAGTCGGTCATAATTTCAATTTTCCGAATTCGATTATCATCTCGCTCACGAATAATGAAAGTCGTATCATGATACTTCCACGGTTTTCCGACAGTCAGTTCTGGGTTTTGGTTAAACAGCCAGCCTCCGACTGAATCAACGTCTTCGTTGTCCAAATCTGTACCTGCAATTTCATTCAAATCGCTAATAGACGCATTCCCATTTACCAAATAACGCTGCGATTCGATGACTTCAATTTCCTTAACCTCATCCGTATCAAACTCATCTCGGATTTCACCAACTATTTCTTCAATGATATCCTCGATCGTGACAATTCCAGCCGTACCGCCATATTCATCGAGCAGCACTGCTATATGTACACGCTCTTGCTGCATATTTTTTAATAGCTTCTTTATTGGAGTCACTTCAGGAACCGACATAACCGGCTGAAGCAGCGTAGCAACATCTAACTCACGATCTCTTTCATAGCGTAGAAAAAACTTCTTCGTATTCAAAATACCGATTATATTATCCTTGCTGCCTTTTGCAACAGGAAATCTGGTGTACTGCTCTTTCATAATAATCGATACGTTCTCTTCACGTGACTGATCTATATATAAGCAAACCATGTCTGTTCGAGGAACCATAATTTCACGTGCAAGCCGTTCATCAAAGTCGAAGATTTTGCTCACATAACCATATTCACTCTTGTTAATTTTGCCGCTCTCGTAGCTCTCTGACAAAATAATTCGGATCTCTTCCTCCGAATGTGCCTCATGCTCATTAGCTGGTTTAAAACCCAATAAGCGTATTAGAGCATTCGCCGAACCATTAAGCAGCCAAATAAACGGAAACATCACTTTATAGAAGATAATGATAATGGGTGCAGTGATTTGACTAATTTGCTCCGATTTAATTATAGCAACCGTTTTTGGTGCGAGCTCACCTAACACAACATGCAAATACGTCACCAATACAAAGGAGATTATAAAAGACAGCCATGAGCTAAGCTCACCCTGAATCTCTAATCGATCAAATATCGGATGCAGAATTTGTTCAATTGTTGGTTCGCCTAGCCAGCCAAGTCCAAGCGCTGTAATCGTGATGCCAAGCTGACAAGCAGACAAATAACCGTCAAGATTTTTTGTCACTTCTTCTACTGCTTTGGCATTTTTAATGCCTTCCGCTACCATCTGATTAACGCGACTAGAACGCATACGTATAATAGCGAACTCTGTTGCCACAAAGAAAGCCGTAAAGATGAGCAGAGCAGCAAATATAACCAGTTTTAAAACCATCTTAGTCTCCCTCTTGCAAGGGGGTGTGTATATTAGTAGCCGACCTCTACAGACGCATTAACGATATAAATCAAGTCGTTTTTATCGTCTTTATCTGGTAGAACAATGCCGCTTGACGTAAGCATTCCTCCGTCTACCAGTTCCACAGTCACTTGTCCGTATGGCAAAACAGCCTTCACCTGTTCAATATCTAGCAGCTCCCGGTCGCAAGGCAGCGCCAGCTTAACGCGCACCTTCATATTGTCCAAGCTGCCGCCTGGCAGGACTGATCTTAGACCCGGCATTGAATTGTGATGAATTGCATTTTGCACCGCACGAACTGCTGCTTTCGTAATATTTTGACCGTGAAGGTCGCACCCCATGCCGATTTCTATAAAAAATAAGTTGTCCACTTATACATCGTCTCCCTTATTTAGGTTTTCAATACATCCCAATCACATTACTCTTCCCAGCTATCATCCGTATTAGAGTCTCCATCCGAAATACCAAGATTCAGTGGCGGTTCCATCTGATCAGCTGGCTGCTTGCTGCCTATTAGCGGCATTACATCAATTAAATCAGGCGGCTGCAGCAGCTCTACCGGTGACATCCCTTTATCGAATTGGAAGGCATCCCCTTCAATCACGACAAGGTAACGACCATTGTGCTTGGCAAAATGAATGGAATCGCCGAAGTCTGCGAGCAATCCTTTGACTGTTACACTATCCAGCTTGAAAGAGAACGGCAAATCCGGCTTTTGCTCGACTAATGCGGCTGCGGCAACCTCTACCTGCTCTTTGGACCACCATTCCTGCAGATCCCGCTTCTCGCTTAACGCCCAAACCTCTACAGCATTTTCTTCTTCTCTACGCTCCGAGCTCTCGTCCTCTTGCCATTTGTCGGCTATATACTGATGTACCATTTCAACAACCTGCTCACCAATTACTTCAGGCAGCGGTTTTTCATAGGAAACATATTTTAAGAAGTCCTCAAAATACCTTGCGTGCGACGCCTGATGAATTTTCAGCTCCCAATGGTCAAGCGAGCCTTCCTCCGGCATATGAGGATACTGAATGGACTTCATACTGCGCGCGCTTATCGCCATTTCTACTTGCGATATTAAGCTGCGCTCATCAGAAATCCGAGCAATTTTCGGTTCAAAGTCACATTTTAGCAAAAACAAAAACGGTTCATCGAAATACGTATTAAGTTTGGATAGCGCTAAAATAAATGCGCCACCTCTGACTGCGCTCGTATCCATATAGATCCGAACCAGCTCGTCCGCTATACCAATAAATCGTTCCTTCGAATCCGCATCGCGAAGTCGTTGAAACAAATTGTAGTTTTGATTGCTTCCTAATTCATAACCGGGCTCGACCATGAACCGGCCAATCTTCGTTGGCGCCCCCGCTGTATTCGGGTTGCGTTCAACTTTTCTTTTGACAATTCGCTTAAACTCTCCGTCCAGAAATCGTTGAATTTCACTGTCTTCATAGGTGTCCTCATCTAATGTTTGATAATGCTTAAACCGCTTGCCGGAAGAGGATGCACTTTCTTCACCATCGGTATGAATGACGAAAAAGGATAAATATTGCAAATTGAAATCCACGTTTATAATTCCCCCATGATTATGATTGTCTTACTTTAAAATAGTTATAAATCGTTACATTATAAAATAGGGTAAGGTGCTTCCTGGTGACGATAAGCTGGACTCCGCTCGGTGTCATCATAGCT
The DNA here is from genome assembly GCF_056402455.1 of Paenibacillus sp. P4_A7. NCBI lineage: Bacteria > Bacillati > Bacillota > Bacilli > Caryophanales > Paenibacillaceae > Paenibacillus > Paenibacillus sp. P4_A7. Next base: position 7,810 of record NZ_JBFUHJ010000217.1, read on the forward strand.
CCGGTTCCAAATTCCTGTCGTAGCTGGCGACATTGGCGGAATAAGCCATGACCAGCGTCCGGTGACCATTCTGCCATTATCCTGCTCCTGCTTGTCAAAGCGTTGAAATTGCTCAGCTGCTGTATGATGATCGACGATACTCACACCGTTCATCTTAAACGAATGAAGCACAGCGATATTGAGCTCAATTAACGATTTGTCCTTCCATAACGACGTATTCGTCGTTGTATTGTATCCAAATAAAGCGGCAACCTTCGGCAGCTGGTTATATCGCTCAGCATCAGCTAAGTTCCTAGCTCCGATCTCAGTACCCATATACCAGCCATTAAAAGGGGCAGCCGTATACGATATCCCGCCTATTTCGAGCTCCATATCCGAAACAAACGGCACTGCATACCAACGTAGACCAAGCTGCTCGAACGCATCATTCTCAGGATGAGTAAGTGGTACTTCTAATACAGCTTCTTCAGGCAACGCAAACCAATTAGCCGTTTGTTTCCCTTTCTGAATAACAAGTGGCAGTAGATCGAATCTTGAGCCGGCGCCCTTCCATCCTAGCTTCTCACACGCTGCTGTAAATGACAAAGAAGCAGAGTCGCCAATAACTTCTTTATCGCTTCTATATCCCGCATAACGGACAAGCTGATGATTCCAAATACGAATACGATTAGGAGTATGACTTGGAGGGAGGATCGTAATTGCTGGACGTATACGTCCATTGTTCGTAGCAAATTTCATATGTTGAATAATACTTTCAGCCGCTTCAGCTTCATCACTAACATGACGAGCATCAAATACTTCTAACGACTGCCAAAATAAACGGCCGATACATCGGTYGTTGTTGCGCCAAGCCATTTTTGCCCCATGCTTTAGTTCTTCGTAAGTATGTGTATAATAGCCAGTCTGTTCAATTTCCCGGGTAGCCTCTTCGATCCTATGCTTCGCTTCCTGCTCGCTCTTGCCTAACTCGAAATAAGCTTCGCCAATGAACAAAGCTGCTTGCTCGATTATTTTTTTGCTGGTTGCTGTAATCATATTAGGGTCTCGCCTCCGCCAGCTTGTTTAAGCC
>NZ_JBFUHJ010000218.1:0-8858 GCF_056402455.1 Paenibacillus sp. P4_A7
GCCAATAGGTGTACTCACATGATGGAAGAGATAATTATTAAACAGTCTAAGCAGCAGGATCTGCTTAGGAGTCTTGATCCAAATGAGCTTCCTGTATATACAAAACGTTTTTCCGATGAGGATTTGGAAGCGCAGCAATTGAAGTATACAGAGGTTACAGATGTGATACATTTTTTCATGGACACGTTTCTTTCTACGATTTCAGGTGACCCGTTCCTAATCGCCATAACGGATAGTAATGGCTATATTTTAGGGTTCCAAGGTGATCCCTCGATTATAAGCACTATAAGGCAGTTAGGTATTGTAGAGGGTGTACAATTTAATGAAGAGCTTGGTATCAATTCGATTGACCTATGTCTTCGATATAAGCAGCCCATTCAAATACTAGGCGATGTTCACCATCATAAAGTTCTGCATGATCTAGCTTGTTGCTCCGTTCCTCTGCTAAACAAAAATAACGAAGAAGTGATCGGGTCTATTACATTAATGATGGATATTCGCTTTGCTCATCCTCATATGCGCGCACTCTTATGTACCATTGTTGACTCGATCGAACGGGAGCTTTTATTGCGGAAACAGAATACCCAGCTTCAGATATTGAATCAAGTACTGCTCGAAACCAATTATTATGGGGTTATTGTTACGGATGAGCTGGGAACAATTATTGAAATGAACGAAAATAGCATTAAGGTTTTGTGTGAGGGTAACCCGGACAGATTGGGCTGTCTGGGTTTTAGTGTATTTGAATTAGACCCTATTGGCCATTATTTTGAACGTGTTATTAAACATAACGAACAATGCGTTGGGGTAGAACTCTCCTTTCCACTCCACGATTTAACTCGTTATTATATCCTAGATGTGGTGCCGATCTATTGTAGTGAGCATACCCTTATTCGGGTTGCAGGAAGTCTACGTGACATTACGGATATGAAGACAGCGGAAGAAATGATGCGCAATACTGAGAAACTCATCGTTGCAGGGCAGCTCGCGGTTAGTATTGCGCACGAAATTCGAAATCCACTTACAACAGTCAAAGGTATGTTTCAATTGTCTAGCAAGCAGAATAATTCTATTCACTACGATTTAATTATGTCTGAATTGGATAGAATGAATGCCATCGTAAGTGAGTTTTTAATTTTAGGAAAGCCTCAGCCCGAAAGATTTAGAACTGAGCCATGCTTACCTATCTTAGATGAGGTACTGAGTATTTTTGAAATGCAGGCTAGTATGAATGGCATTACCATTAATTACTCTAAAATTTCTAATGGTCTGACCATTCGTTGTGATCGTAATCAGATTAAGCAGGTTTTCCTGAATGTATTGAAAAATGCGATGGATGCAATGCCTTATGGAGGCAGTATAGATATACAATTAGATGTAAAAGATGGCCATCAACTCATTCGGTTCATTGATAATGGCGAAGGTATGACGGATAAAGTATTACAGCGAATCGGAGAACCATTTCATACCACTAAACCGGATGGTAATGGCTTAGGCATGATGATMGTAAGAGAGATTATGAATTCACACAAAGGAAATTTGATTATTAAGAGTAAGGTAGGCGTTGGAACGACAGTGGATATCTCCCTGCCAGGCTTGTAAACTATCATTTCCCCGCTATTTGAGCATTTGTTTTCACAATGACAGTCGCAATTTGCTGCTCATAAGCATACATTTTTTGCTTTTGCGCAATAATTTGACGCTGAAGCGAGATTAGTCTGATAAAGGAACTGAGCGTAGCGGTTGAATCGCCTTTTCTAGCAACCTGATTAATGACATTAACCTCGGTTGAAAAATGTTTTTTAGTGCTGCTTACTGATCCTTTTTCCGCTTTAATCTTCACTTTAAGGGGATCAATGCCCGCTAGTATATCCTTTGTCTTCTTCATCGCATTAGCGGTTTCTTCTTTAGCAGTTCTATAAATGGCTTCTTTGTTGCGAATATCTAGTTTAGCAACTTGAACGGCTACCTTTACCGTTTCAACCTGTGGGGCTAGAAGGCTGATTAAGGTTTTGTTCTTGATCGACCTTGCTACTTTTAGCTGCTGATTCAAAGTATCATAGGTGTTGAATAGCGGGTCATACTTTTTCTTTGCTTGCTCCACTTCAGCCGCGAGCTTAAGCAGCTTTGGGGCATCAATCTCTTTGATTTTTTTACGCGCTAACAGAACGGCTTCTTCATTTTGGTAATGAAGTTCATTAATAGTCGTATCCCAATTAATATCTTGCTTCTGAAGATTTTTCAGCTCAGCATATTGCTGGGTTAGCTTATCAGCCGTTGTTTTATTAGCGGCGGCTGTCATTTTGTCGAATGCAGTTTTAGCAGTAATCGTGAAATCAAAGGATGCGGCGAGTGCGGTGATAGGGCTGCTGACAATCAATAAGATGATAAACAGTGATACAAGCAGCTTTAGCTTTTGGACGGGATACATAATGAACTAGGCCTCCTCAATGTAACGGCAAATAACACGAAAAAAAGCACCTGCAAGATAGGCGTAGTACGCCATCTCTTACGGGTGCTTCCATCGTAAGCCGTTCATATTCAACTAATTTATACCAATATACAGGATGATGCCTGAAAGAGTCAAGTGGCTGATAGGCTATTTGTCAGCGCTGCCTTGGCATACTCATCAGGCGTTTTTCCGATAATGGCTTTAAAGTCTTTAATGAAATGCGATTGATCGTAATAGCCAAGCTCGGAGGACAATGTTAGCCAATCCTGCTGCTTCCCGGTATCCATAGTCTCAGCTGCATTTTGGAGCCGATAGAGCTTGATTACCCACTTAGGGCTCACACCAACATACTGACTAAACAAGCGTTGGAGCCTTCTTGTGTTCATATTAAACTGTTCACTTATATGCTCTACTTTCGTCATGTCATGATTCCTATGAATATGATCTAAAATTTCATTGACCAGTACGACTTGATCATCCGGAATCGGAAGCTTCTGCATGAACAAAGCTTCTGCCATAGCAATCATGTTAGCCGAATCATTTTCAGAGAGAATTTTTTGTGAGAAAGTTAAGGGATCGGTATCAAAAACAGTGTCGATGTTTATAGACTGATCGGTAAGTGTGGAAAGAGGCGATTTGATGAATGGATAAAAGCCGCCTGGCTTAAATTTGACGCCAAAAACTTTTCCTTTACCTTGAATTTGCTTTGTATACTTGCTGCTGGACACGCCGTAAATACCGCTTCTATGCGCTTCAATAACCATATTGACACAAGGGTTTGGGAGGACGTCCTGCAAATAAGGAGCTTGTCCTTCTAAATTCCAGTTTATAATCCAGAAATGCCTGATAAATGGACTGAGTGCCGCGGTGGGAGCAAAGCGCTCGAGCTGAAACTTTTTCTCCCCTTCGTTTAATTGCAAAATACCCATACTTGGCTTTGAACTAGTTGATTGCATAATAAATCACTCCTGTCACTTGGATTGTCGTGTTTTTACAATACCAACCATTGGACCTTAAGATACACTGATCATAGCAAGAGTTAAGAGACTCAGCAATGAAAATTGATCGTATAATAATAGAAGGAGTGACTTGAACATGGAATTAAAATATGAGTTTTATATTGGTGGAACGCCCGAGCAAGTATGGCATGCATTGGTATCGCCTGAGGGCACAAAGCAAATATTTTTTGGATGCGTGATTGATTCTACCTTTGAAGTAGGAAGCTCGTATGCGTATGTCGGTCCTGGGTCTGATGGGGATGAAACGGTCCATGTTTATGGTACTATTCTAGCTTATGAGCCTCAGCAATTGTTCACCGTCCTTGAACACCCGGGTCCTTCTTATTATGAAAACCATAAGGAGCTGGAGTCGAAAATTACCTTTACGCTGGAAACAGTGGGGGCAACTACAAAGCTAACCTTGATCAATAATCAATTTTCTGAAAATCATCCTTCAATCCAGAAAGCAAATAGCAGTTGGTGGATCATTTTAAATAATGTTAAGACCTATGTTGAAACGGGTAAGACACTTGATTTTGGGTGGTAAAATAGGGAAAACTTTTAATGACATCAGCTGCTGCTGGTGTTTTTTATTTTGGGGCGGCAAGGTGTTTCTTTGAATTTTACTACTTTTTTATGAGCATAAGGTTGATCTGATCAATGGAGTTGCTATGAAAGATTCCCTTTGCAACGCTAATTCTTTATACTATATAAAAAGGACAGGCGGCATACGTCTGCGACAACGGATAGGAGAGAAAACGTATGGGATACAAAATTGTTTTTTTTGACATCGACGGCACATTAATTAATGAGAATAAGGAAATTCCTGCGGATACGATTAAAGCTATTGCAGAGCTGAAGGAAAAAGGTGTCGAGCCAGTTATTGCAACAGGCAGAGCACCTTACTTTATTAAACCACTAGCCGAGCAGCTTGGCATTGAATCCTTTGTATGCTTGAATGGTGCTTATGTTGTTTACAAGGGAACACCGCTTTATAAACGAGAAATAGCTAAGAGCAGTCTTGAAGCTCTTGTGAAAGTAGCAGCGGAGCATGATCATGGCCTTGTATTTGAAGGGGAGCACAGCTTCTTTGCCGATAGAGAGGATCATCCCTTCATTATTGACGCTGTCAATTCGTTGAAGGTTGATTTGCCTGGCTACAATCCTGAGTTTTGGAAGACAGACAGCATTTATCAAGTGTTCCTTCACTGTGAAAGTAACGACGAGCATTTGTACGATAATCTGCTATCCGAGCTGAAGTTGATTCGCTGGCATGCACAGGCGATCGATGTACTCCCGGCGGGCGGATCGAAGGCACAAGGGATTGAAGCGCTGCTTAAGGAGCTAGGGCTTACACCTGCAGATGCAGTTGCATTTGGTGATGGACTTAACGACAAGGAAATGCTGGATGTGGTGGGGTTTGGTGTTGCGATGGGCAATTCACACCCGGATCTGCTTCCATTTGCCGACTATGTAACCACGCATGTGGATGAGCAAGGCATTCGTAATGGTTTGGTTAAAGCGGGCCTTCTTTAGTTTAGAGTGGAGATGGGAAGTGTGATGACAAGCCCGACTTTTGACGTCGACCATCTCGTCGACCAACTGGTAACTTACAATCGCCTATCTAAGTCAGAGTAAGCGGAAGCGGAAGAACATAGAATCTTCTCCATTTGCTGCTTTTTCTAAGCCCGACTAGTTTCAATATTTGCAATTAATGGAGTGTGAGGAAGGGTTAGCTGCGATTTAGTTTCAGGGGATGAACTTAATTGCTAGGTTAGCTCGATCCGCACCCTTCTTCAGGTGATTTAGCTATATATTCTGAAACTAAATCATCTTTATTTTCATAATAACTCTCTTTAGTTTTACATTTTGAAACTAATTTAACATTGCCTCCAAGCTGCCAGAGATGAATATATACTTTCTCAGCGATATCTTTTTGATCAATAGAAGAATAGTCGAGACTACTCTTTTTTCCTTGTCATTCTTTAATATTGTACTTAAATGCAAAGCTGACAGCACATATTGTGATGTCGGCTTTTTCTCATTATTCTGTTGGTGTCCAGCCATATTGATGTGTAGGCTTATATTTGCACTAGATATAGGATAATTATGTAACTTTTAATCAGGCAATCTCGTAGAAGCATACTGGTTAAGTCATAACGAAGGGCGGATTTTACATAATGATAGAAGATAATAAAACCATGAAGGTAGCTGATCATGTTCTGCGTGTTGCGATTGAGGAGKCCGGTTATGAGGAAGATAAGCCGATCATTCGTCAAGTAGAGCTGCAAGTGGCACCGGGGGAGCTAGTGGGCTTAATAGGCCCGAATGGGGCTGGCAAGAGTACAACGATTAAAACAATTCTCGGTCTCATGCCGCATGTAAAAGGTGAGATTGAAATTGGCGGTAAAAATAAACGTTATGCCTATGTGCCAGAGCAGCCGCTCTTTTATGAATATTTAACGCTATGGGAGCATTTGAGGCTGGCTGCATCTGCATTTGGAATGGGAGAGAGTCAGTTTGAAACGAAAGCGGAAGATTTGCTTGAGCGTTTCAGACTGACCGAGGAAAAGCATAACTATCCCGTTCGTTTTTCCAAGGGCATGCAGCAAAAGCTTATGCTTATTATTGCGTTCCTGCTGGAGCCGGACATCTATATCGTGGATGAGCCGTTTGTAGGTCTCGACCCACGTGCGACAACCGACTTCCTTACGCTGCTGGATAGTGAGCGGGAGCGTGGTGCCGGCATACTCATGTCTACACATATTTTGGATACCGCCGAGCGCATTTGTAAGAGCTTTGTGCTTATCAATAATGGTTCAATCGTTGCAAAAGGCTCGCTTGCGCAAGTAAGAGTTGATGCGGGATGCTCGAAGGAAGCCACATTATTCGAATGCTTTCACGCATTGACTTAGGAGGATGCACAAGATGATCACACCTAGTCAGCTGTTTAGAATTCGATTGAAACGCAATGGCAAAGAACAGTTTAGAGCGTGGACAAGTGTATTGGATTGGACGGTTTGGGTTTATCTGCTTATTCCGGGGCTCTTTATTTCCGGAGGTCTCTACAGAGAGCTATGGATGGATATGGCTGATTGGGCAGATCAAATACCGTGGACTATTTTATATCCCATCGTACTGTTTATAATACTAATGTTTGGCAGACTGCGTATATTTGTAGAAGAAGCGGAACGATTATTTCTGCTACAGCATTTGCACTGGCTGCAAGTAATAAAGCGGTGGGGCATTCTATATATGCTAGTATCAAAAGCCGTTATTCTATTGCTTCCATTTGTGGTTCTGCTGCCGTTTCTATGGAAGGTTGAACGACTATCTCTGCAGCAGTTTATTTTGGCCTATACATTCACTCTATTAATTGGTCTAGCAATGTCGCTGGGCTCTCATTTACTGGTTGGAAGGTTCAAAGGCTGGCGGAAGTGGGTAGTGGAATCTGTATTTTTGATTCTATTTGGAGCGGTTTATTTCATTCCTATGTTTGCTGGGGCAAACAATAGTGGTTTACTGGTCATTTCAATTATTGGCGCAATGTTGCTATTTATCGTTCTATTATATTTCACTTTACGTGCAAGCATACAGTTTGAAGCAGAGGTTAAAAATGAAAGTGAGGCGCGTTTGCGCAGCACAGAATTATTGATGAGCCAGGTTATTGAGTCGAAAAGACTGATCAGCTTCAGACGGCCGATTGTATTTCGTCGTTCGCAGCGCTTATTTCGAAAGTCAGATCCTAGTACGATGCTTGCAGAAATGAGATTAAAAGCTTTTCTCCGAGGCTTCACTCATATACGTGTATGGATTGGCTTTATTTCGGCCTCCGCATTCGCGGTTAATATGGTGCCAGCGCCTATAGCTGCGTTCTTGCTAATATCCCTTCCGATGATAGGGAGTTCATGGCTGCACCTGCAATGGAGGCAATGGTTCACAGAGCCCTTTATTGCACAATTTCCGTGGTCGGAGGAAGATGAGAAGAGAGCCGTGGTATTGTCACGCTTCTGGCTGCTGCTGCCCGCAATGGCAATATGGTCCGCGGTCTTTGGCTTTAAGCTAGCTGGTTTATGGACGGTGCTTCCAGCAGCAGTGATTTGTTGTGTTGTTTTGTATGGAGTGAATCGCTTTGCGCTCCGGGCGAAAGCCTGATTGAATGATAGTTAGTAGTTAAAGCGGACTGCTTTAAAAGGGATTTATGAAGTGAGAGTAAAGTAACAAACCCAGTACCGGCGCGGTACTGGGTTATTTTTTACAGAAACTCTATTTGTTTTGCAAGGCTCTCCTAAAGGTGGTGGGTAATTTGAAAAACGATCTATAAATTTGCGTTTCCTGTCTTAGAAATTGTAAACCATGTATCTCCACTTATCGGAACATACTTCTGCTCCAGTACAATTCGAAAGATTTTACTGCCCCAGCTGGATACGAGCTTGCTGTCTGTCAACGGGATTTCTTCTATTTCAATGTTAAAGCTGCTCGTATCAAATTTCATTTGTACAACATCGCTATCGGATAAGAATGAAATACCATCTCCAGTATGTTGTACTTCACAAGGAGTTATAAAGTGATGCAGCAAGCTTTTATGCTGTTCTAGCTCATAACGATCATGGATGATGATCTTTTGTGCCTGCCGGTCGAGGGATGCATGACGCATATAGTGTTTGATCATGGCTTCTGCTTCATACGATTTGCTAATGTCCATCGACAGGCTGGCTATTTGTTCAGTTACACGATAACAGACCTGTTCTGCGTAGTATTCAGCCCCCTCGTGCTGCATCACTCCATTGATGGTTGGCAAATTGTGATATTGGGACTGCATGGTCCAAATATCGTAGCGTTTTTCGCCGAAAAACTCTCTACGATAAACCTCTACCCCGATATCAATGAGTATTGGACGGGCATTATAAAAGACGACATAATTTCCAACATCATTATGATTATGACTGTCTCCATTGCTTCCGCCTTTGACGCAGAGGAACAGACCTTTATCCGGCTCCTCGGTCTCTCGTGCTACCATAATGCCCAGACTTTCAATATAGGCTTCCGTTTCAAATTTAACTGACTTTGCTTTTTTCAGCATGCTGTGGGAATGACCAATTGAGGACAGTGCTCTTGAGAGAGAGTGTGTAGGGAAAGTTTTGTTGTCCAATTGGTACTTAAAACAATGCGCTCCAAAGTCCACTAGCCGCATATCGTTCATCTGTATGCCAGCGGTATAAATAATCTCTGCAGCAGGATTGTACTTTGCACTTCCATCCGCAAAATTTACGACATAATCCTTACCAATATACAGCTTGCGTATATAGTCGGTAAAATGGCGAAGCTTTGGCTCCTGATAGATTTCAATTAAACCGTCAGTCGCATAATCGACCAGGGCTAGTCCTTCTAACAGCATACCGCAGGAT
>NZ_JBFUHJ010000219.1:0-8857 GCF_056402455.1 Paenibacillus sp. P4_A7
GCTTCATTCATCTCTATTACAATACCGCTTCGATCCAGTATCGCAAGAGGGACAGCCTCAGAACGAAGTAAAGTTTCAACGATTGCCGTATGATAATTACGGAAGCTTGCCGCTTGTTGGCGCTTTAAGTAAACAATAATTGCAGTAACGATTAACGATGCTGCAATGGCCATAGCGATCCATTTGTACATCGGATTAGAAATAACTAGAATAGAAATCACAACCCAAACCATTGCAAGTGCAACAAGAAGTGCACTAATTATCCACGGCTGGTTTAACGACATTGAGATCAGCTTTCGTTTCCGCATTTTAGGCAAACCATTCATCCTCTTTGTCACGCACCAACGTCCTTCCTCTAGTTCGAGTCAAGTGTGTGTTCGCTCTATTATAAACGATGAGAGGATTTCGGTATAGAAATATTTGCTAAAATCTTTTTATTATTTGTAAAATAACTAGTTATATTGTCGAAATCGCCCTAGATATTACTTATTACCATTATTTTCGAGCAGATTTCAAAGCTGCCATAACAACACATATCCAGCCTGTAATTATTGCGACACCACCGAAAGGTGTAATAATACCTAACTTGCTCAAGTCCGTAAGTGCCAGAACATATAAGCTCCCGCTGAACAATACCATCCCTGCCAATATGAGACGAGCACCATTTAAAACAAGCTTGCTCTCGTTTATTTGCTTAACAAGGAGTGATATGAGCATTAATCCAAGTGCGCTGTACATATGATATCTAACGCCCGTTTCGAACACCTCAAGCATATGKCTGTCAATTCGATCCTCAAGTCCGTGTGCGCCGAAAGCCCCAAGAGCGACAGCAAGCGCAGCATTTATAGCGCCAATTGCAAAATATTTTGGAAACATATAGTATTCAACCCTTTCATTTTTGTGTATAATTTTACCTAATTAGGTAAAGGAGACGATTAAAATAGAAGACGAACGTAACAAATTCAATGATTCACAAAATTTCAATAATGTACAACAATCCAATGCGCCATACCCTCAAGGACCAGGTTTTTCAACTAATTCGCAGCTTGCTAATAGTCCGAAGAAACAGTCAGGACTCGGTATTGCCTCATTTATAATTGCTTTAGTATCCATCATATTGATCGTAGTCGCAATCGTAGTTGCAGCAACAACAGCTGCTGACGTCATCAACTCGGGAGAAATATTTAATACTGACGATGTTCAGTCAATGGAAGAAGAAGCATTAATCCCATTTATGGTTGTCGGTTTAATAATAATAGCTGCAATTGGAATTGCATTTATAGGTTTGGTACTTGGCATTATAGGTGCCTTCTCCAAAACCCGACGCAAAGTATTTAGCATAATCGGAATTGTGCTAAATGGCATCATCTTTATCGGTGCCATTGCTCTAATATTTATTGGGTTGGCGATAGGTGCAACGAATGCAAGTTCTTTTGTTTAATGCTTTCTTTCGTATAAAAAGACATTTCAAAATGATAAGTGTAGACAGTCTGCTTCCGACTCCTTTGAGTACGTGAAGCAGACTTTTTTATGCTGCATTGATTTTTATTTCACTGTAATTGAAGTACGGCTAAAGCCTTCCTTTGTCTTCTTTACTTCAAGACAGGCGGGAAATGTATCCTTTAGCTCCTGTACATGTGAGATAACACCGATCATTCTTCCCGCTCGCTGCAAATCAACAAGCGCAGTAATTGCTTTTTGCAACGATTCCTCATCCAATGAGCCAAATCCTTCGTCAATAAACATCATTTCGATCGTTACGCCGCCTTGATGGGATTGAATAACATCTGTCATCCCTAGTGCCAGACAGAGGGAGGCATTAAACTTTTCCCCTCCTGACAAAGTTTTCACATCTCTATTTTGTCCGGTATAAGCATCATAAACATCGAGTCCGAGACCACTTTGCTTGCCGCGATTTTCAAGACGATCACTTCGCTGCAGCGTAAATTGCCCATTAGATAAATCACGGAGCCTAACATTCGCTGCATATAAAATATGCTCCAAAAACTCTATAAGAATGTACCTTTCGAATGAAATCTTCAAGGCGTTATCACCTTTGAGCATATAGAATACGTCCATGACCTCTTCTAGCTTTCCTTCAAGTAGCTTCACATTTTCATAGGATCGACTGATTGAAGCCGCCAAACGCTGTGCTTCTTGACCTGTTCGGAGCGCAGTTTGCGTATTAACCAGTGCTTGCTCCAATTGCTGCTTCAAAACAAGATGCTGTTCCTGCAGCACATTGATATCAATTCGTTGTTTTCCTACCAGCTCACTCCGCAGCTCAAGCAATTGCTGATTTAACAAAGTGACTGCTGAACGATAAGACTCGATATCCTTCTTAAGCGAGTCTCTTGCTGTCTCCGTCAATGCCGCTTCTCGATACTGTGCGGCGGAAGCAAATCCAGCTTTTAATAATTCCTCTATTTGACGCTCCTGCGCAGCCTGCTTATTACCTTCCGCCTCAGACTGCTGAATCTCTGCTTGGCTGACATATGCCTTATGCTCAGCAAGCTTTGTACTCATTATTTGAAGCTGCTCCTGAGCGACCTTCCAYGCGGCAGTAAGACGCTCTGTGAGGTCTCTCTGCTCGTTCAGCTTTGCCGTCATTTGAGGCTGGGAGCGCAGATGATCCGGAATTCGATCAAGCTCCTTTTGCAATACTGATTGCTGAGCTGTACGCTTAATAATCCGCTCTTGCTGCTCCAGCTGAAGCACCTCCTTATCAAGCAGATGCTTCTCTAGTGACTTCTCCTGCTGCTCCAATTGTGCTTTAAGCTCTGGAAGCTGCTGAGCTTTGAGCTGCAATCGATCCGTCTCTTCCTTCAGCTCGCGCCATAGCTGCCTCAGTTGCCCCTGTTGCTCCTCCAGCTGTGCCGCAGGTAAACCTGACTCAGCCAGCTCTGCTACCCCTTCTTCACGCGTTGCGGAAGCCGCGGCGGCCTGAGCTCTTGCCTGCATCAGTTCACTTTCTACAACTGTTAACAATTCCTTCGATTGCTGCAGCATCTCGCGTGAAGGAATTTGGGCTTGATTAACTGCCTTCTCGGGATGATTCTCACTCCCGCAAACCGGACAAGGCTTTCCATCGTGCAAATGAACGGCTAGTAGCGATGCTTGACCTTCTACCCATTTGGTTTCCAAGCGTTCATGCTCCACCTTTGCCTTGGCTAGAGCCTGTGAACCATCTACTTCCAGCTGTGCGAATCGCGAAATCTCTTTCTCGACATCAATTAACCGTTTCAGTTGTTTGCCTTGCTGCTCAATTTGTCTCAGCTTGTCCAACTTTTCTTGCCAACCACTCGTTTCCGATTCGGTTACCTTAATTTGCGTATTTGTAGCTTGTTTCTTTTCACGAAGCTGAACAAGTGTTGCATCAGTTGCATCCAGCTTGGCGGCGCAGCCTTTCTCCTCCTGCACCAACCTCTCGATTGCTTGCTGTTGACTAGCTAATGTCTGTACGATTGGAGCAAGCTCAATCAGCTTGTTTAGTTCACGCTCAGCTTCACGACGTTCATCTTCACGCTTCTCCTCGCCGTGAAACCTTTCTACCGCTTGTGCGTGCGATTGCTCAACAGAAGCAAGCTCACTTCGCCTAACGACTAGCTGCTTCATTTTCACTTCCGCATCAGCAGCAGCGCGTACGGCTTGCTCTTCATAAGGCGTCAAATGTGCCGCCTTCTCTGCTAGCGCTAGCCGTTGTTCAGACAGCGCATATTCGCCTTTACGAGTGTCTAATTGCTCAATTTGAGCTAATTTCTTATCCAGCTCTTCATGCTTAGCGTTCAACGAAATGGCCTCTCGCAGTCTCAACTCCTGCTCATCAAGCTGAACCGTCAATATTCCCTTTTGAGCTTCCGCCTTTACCGCAAGCTCTGCATAATACGCAACTTCAAGCTGCAAGGCTTCCGTTATTTGACCGGCACTGTATACCTCCTGCTCTAAGGTACGTTGAAGCTGGCTATCCTCGCGCATCGGCAGCGTTTCCTCTGCCTGCCGCATATAGCTGCTTGTATCAGTCTTTGCAGCCTTTAATTGATCCTGCATCTCACGGTTTTTTTGCTGAAATCGGTATTCCAGCTTCTCATACAGCTCCGTACGGAAAATTCGCCGTAATATTTCTTCCTTATTATCGGTGTCCGACGTTAGCAATTTTCGGAATTCTCCCTGCGGGAGCATGACGATCTGGCTGAATTGCTCCTTCGTCAACCCAATGATCGCCTCAAGCTTAACATTCACATCAGAGACGATAAATCGATCAACCGCTGGCACTGCCGCTCCACTTGTCGTCTCATACAGCTCAGCCTTACCACCAGTTTCACTTTTATTTGAACCTTTGCGATGCGGCATTTGACGCAAGACCATATAACTTCTTCGCCCAATAGCAAACTCAAACTCGACGGCAGTATGCATATCCTCATCAGCAAAATGGCTTCTCAGCATACGTGAGTCAGACCGATCCTCTCCACTTGCCGTACCATAGAAGGCAAAGCAAATCGCATCAAAAATAGACGTTTTCCCGGCACCGGTATTACCTGATATTACAAACAATCGGCGATGCTCGAGCACACTAAAATCAATTATCTCTGTATCCCGATAGGGTCCAAAGGCTGTCATCGTTAATTTAAGCGGCCTCATATAATATCACCCTCCTCGCGCATGAGCTCCGCATAGGTATCCGCAAACAATTGCTTTTTAGATTCAGAAAGGGGAGTCCCTTTAACTTCCATATAAAATGCTGAAAACAGCTCAATGGGATCCGCTTCACGCCGTCCTCCTCCACTGCCAGTTCCCTGAGCGCCCTCAGAACTGCCTAAACCTCCATCCGTAGACGAACGACGTTCTACATGCAGCGCATTCGGATAAACCGCACGCACCTTTTCCATCGGAAACAGTACAGGATTATCGTTAAGCAAAGTTACAAATACATAATCCTCATTCACTTGATGTGTTTCTAGCTCTTCTATTGAAGCGGAAACTCTCCGCATATCACGAAGCGGCGTTAGCTCCCGCTTCTCGATCYGAACCTCACCTGCCTCATCAAGCTCGATGATATAATATCCTTTTATATGCTTTTCCTCTGAAATTGAATATTTAAGCGGTGATCCTGCATACCTTATCGAATCATTCCGAACAAAATGCGCCTGATGCAAATGACCAAGCGCTGTATAATGGAAATTCTCGAAATAAGCAGCGCTAACATGCTCCGCACCGCCGATCGACAACGGTCGTTCAGAATCACTCGTATTGAGCTCTGGCTCCCCAGCTGTCGTTACGAATGCATGACCTATAAACACATGCCTAGCTGTGGGGTCCATAACGTCTTTCAGCTTTGTGACAATCGCACGCATTGCGTCATCATGCGATCGAATAGATTCATCACCAAATTGATTTCTAACCTGAGCAGGATCTGCAAATGGTACGAGATGAAAATGTACCTCGCCGTAAGCATCTCGCAACACGACAGGTTTCAATTCTTCCTTAAGCTGGCCAACCAAATATAAACCGCGGTCTTCCATCATTTTGGTTCCAAAGTTAATTCTATCGGGACTATCGTGGTTGCCTGAAATAGCAAGCACAGGCGTATTCAACTCTATTACGATTCGTCCAAGCATCTCATCCAGCAACTCTACCGCCTCTGTAGGCGGCACTCCACGATCATACAAGTCACCAGCAATAATTACTGCATCCGGTCGTTCAGCTTCTATAGCGGCAAGCAGCTGCTCCAGCACATGTCGCTGGTCTTCCGTCATATATATGCCTTGCACAAGCTTGCCTAGATGCCAGTCAGCGGTATGAAAAAGTTTCATTCGTTTATAACATCCTTTCAAAGCGAATCGACTCTACGCTCACTACTTAAACTCGCGAAATTCTATCTTCTATATTACCATTATCGCTTACCTATCGCCTAATAGATTCACTTCACTCTGCCAGAGTATTGCACTGTTTCTCAATCCGCGCTAAAGTTAAGAGCGTCCTTGCGATAGTCAGCATTAATTATTATTGTTATCAAATATATCTTCTCTATAGTCTATCATTCTTGCGTCGGAGGTCCCTCAATTATGTCTCGTTTTTCTATTGGAAGTGTATCCAAAAACTACATACTGCTTTTAATCGTCATGTTTGGCGGTTTTCTCGTATTCGGCTTCTCTGAAAATGTTAAAGGACCCGCGCTCCCTCGCATGCAATCTGAGTTCACCTTGGACGAAATGCGGCTGGCTCGTTAACTATCTTGAAAAGGCTTATGGCTGGAGCAGCGATGCCTCTGCTGGAATGCTGTCCGCGTTTTTCTTCTGCTTCATGCTGGCCAGGCTGCTCCTTGGACCGTTAACTGATAAAATTGGTTATACGATGTCGCTTATTATTTTGTCAGCAAGATCCGGTATATGCTCAATTGCTGCCATAATAATTGGAGAATCCGGTGCATTTCTGTTCGCACTTGCGGGAATCGGCATTGCACCCATCTATCCTACCGTTATGGCTCTTATTGCAAGACGGTACCCCAATGGGGCAAACACGGCGATTACGTTCACCGTTACGATGATGGGAATAGCTAGTGTCATTGGCAACTTTGCAATCGGAGCCATTACCTACTGGACGAAAAATATTTTCGCTCACAACGAACGCGCAGAAGCTGGACTAATTGCTGGTCTTTAGGCAGGATACTTATTTATTGGTGCCTGTGCATTGCTCTGCTCCGTAACTGCACTCGCACTCTACCGACTACTCAAACGCAGAAATGAGCTGCTTTAGTTTTCTAATCGACTTGAATTTTTTTGAATTTTAATTACAGGAATAGCAAGGCGCTGCCTCTAATATCAGGCAGCGCCTCTTTGTATTGACTTCCTTTAAGCTAGACTCATAGATATGTACTAATTTTCCTTCACATAACCTCCAGACACTTGAATATATTGAATAACAACAAAGAAATAAGCGAGGAGGTGCTCCGAAATGGGTTCATCAGACAACGGAATGTTCATCGTTTCACAGGAGGACTGGTCACTGCATCGCAAGGGGTATCAGGATCAATCCAGGCACCAACAAAAAGTGCGGGAAGCGATCAAGCAAAACTTGYCTGATCTCGTGTCCGAGGAAAGCATAGTTATGTCTGACGGTAAACAAGTTATTAAAGTGCCGATTCGGAGCCTTGATGAGTTTCGATTCGTTTATAACTACAATAAAAATAAACATGTGGGGCAAGGAGACGGTGACAGTCAGGTCGGCGACGTACTCGGCGTCGATCCTTCATCAGCGAAAAAAGGTGGCAAAGGCGAAGGTGCAGGTGATCAGCCAGGCGATGATATTATCGAAGCCGAGATCAGCCTTGAAGAGCTAGAGACTATGCTGTTCGAGGAGCTGGAGCTTCCTTTCCTGAAGAAAAAGGATAAGGATCAACTAGAAACGAAAGATATTCGATTCAACGACATTCGCAAAAAAGGGATTATGTCCAACATCGACAAAAAACGGACGATCATTGAAAACTTGCGAAGAAATGCGACAACAGGGCAGCCAGGCATTCACGGCATTTCACCAGACGATCTACGCTACAAGACGTGGGAGGAAATCATTAAGCCGCAATCCAACGCCGTAATCATCGCGATGATGGATACGTCAGGGAGTATGGGCTCTTTTGAAAAATATGTAGCTCGTTCGTTCTTCTTCTGGATGACACGTTTTCTGCGGCATCAATACGAAAAGGTTGAAATCGTATTTATCGCTCATCACACGGAAGCAAAGGAAGTAACAGAGGAAGAATTTTTCACCAGAGGTGAAAGCGGCGGCACCATTTGCTCTTCGGCCTACATGAAGGCGCTCGAAATTATCGACAGCCGTTTCCCTCCGAACCTGTACAATATTTACCCGTTCCACTTTTCCGACGGTGATAACCTAACGAGCGACAATGAGCGCTGCGTCAAGCTGATCGGTGAGCTTCTAAAGCGCTCCAACCTGTTCGGCTACGGCGAGGTCAACCAGTATAACCGCTCCAGCACGCTTATGTCCGCTTACAAGCATATTAACATGCAGCACTTCATGTATTACGTTATCAAAGAAAAGGGAGAGGTCTACAACGCTCTCAAGTCGTTTTTCCGAAAGCGCGAGGGCGTTATTGGATGATATTATCTAAACAATTGAGTGAATTTGATGAGTGAAAACATTTATGGCGCAATTCTTACAGTCAGATTTATCATATTTTCTGAAAAATGGCGATCAAATAGGTCGCCATTTTTAACTTTCTATATGTATGTTAGTATCGCGTTTTAACCAAGTTCACTGTTTCTTCTTTCGATGTTCATCAATTATTATGGTCTGTCTATTTTCTAATCCAGCTTATTTAAGCCCCTCACGCAATGCAGCAGTTAATATCTGTAACTGAATCAGATCTATTGGTTCCAGACCATTCCTATTTTTACGGATCGCTGAACCAAAATGTACTTCCGTTACGCCCGTTTGCTCTACAAAACTCTCAATCCCCTCTACCTTCAAGCCGCTGCCAGCAAGAATAGTCAGGGAGCTGCCGGATGTCTCCTCTACCAAACCTCGGATAACAGAAACTGACTCCACTGCTGGCTTAAGACCGCCTGACGTTAAAACACGAGAAATTTGCGGATATGTGATCAGCTTCCGAAGTCCTGCTATTTGATCATCCAGTTCGTCAAAGGCACGGTGAAACGTCACATTCATCCCTTGCGTGTATGGTAAAAGCTTTTCAATAAATGATTCATCTATTTGCCGATCAGCTGTCAACGCTCCTATTACGATTCCAGCTGCTCCCACAGAAGAAATGGCTTTAATCTCCGCTATCATTGTTTCGATGTCATACTTGTCATACATAAAAGATCTACTATGTGGCCTAACC
>NZ_JBFUHJ010000220.1:0-8725 GCF_056402455.1 Paenibacillus sp. P4_A7
TATACGATCTCCCAAAAATCATGCTTCTCGCCGTCGTAGCGAAAGGTTTTGGACAACTCGATGTAAAAACAGGTGACAAGGCTGAGAACGCTTACTTTTTCTTCTAGTCGGTAATGTTTCCAGTTCATATTTTATCATCCTTCTTCCCTATCCTCTAGCTTCAGGCGTGAGGGCCAGCGAGCCGCGAGCAATTKAGCTACGATAAGAGTGTAAATTTTCCGGCCTAAAATGTAAATAGTTATGCAAAAAGAACGTTTCGTAATCTAAATTCTAATTCGGTCATGGGACTTATAATATAATATGTCTACAAAAATTTTGAAATCGGTGCGATTCATTCAATTGGGGAATGGTGATGAGGAAAGATTGAGAAAACCTTCTTAAGGAGGAGCCAAACATGGGGATTTTACGGTTTGTTGTAGTGGGTACAGGCTGGGTAGCTGGAGAATATTTGAAAGCGATTGCAGCAAGACCAGATGCCGAGGTTGTAACCGTAGTGAGCCAGAATATCGAGCATGCCAAAAGCAAGCTGGCCGAGCTTGGAATTCAAGCAAACGTAACTGGAAATTACGAGGAAGCCATTAAAGCATCCAATGTAGATGCGGTTGTGTTATGCTCCACACCAGATCTTCGTCCTGAACAAGCGATAATTGCAGCACGATATGGCAAGCATCTGGTACTTGAGAAGCCGCTGGCAATGGATAGAGCAGGACTGCACGATATGGCTGAGTCATTGGAAAAGAATCCTGTACGCACTGCTGTTAGCTTCGTATTACGTTGGAATCCTTCATTTATGAACACAAAAGCTTTGATTGAGGACGATGCAATCGGTCGAATCTATATGGCTCAAATCGATTATTGGCACCATGTTGGCCCTCAATACGGTCAATACCGCTGGAGTAAGACGAAGGCTCGTGGAGGCAGCAGTATGCTATCCGCAGGCTGTCATGCGCTTGATGCGGTCCGCTATTTTGCCGGAGAGATCACTGAGGTTACTGCCTATAGCTGTAGTACATGGGCCGATTCTGAATATGAATTCGATCCGAATGTGATTGCCATCCTTAAGCTAAAGAATGGAGGCATTGGGAAGGTATCGTCCTCTCTGGAATGCAAAACTCCTTATAAGTTCAATGTGCATTTACTCGGAGAAAAGGGGGCAATTATGAATAATCAGCTCTTCACGCACAAGCTGCCTGGACAAACTGATTACGCCGTAATACCGACTATTCTGCCCGACAGCGGCGATGTGTCCCATCACCCTTTTGTAGAGGAGATCGATGACTTCATACGGGCTGTACAAACTGGTTCAGCCACTCGATGTGAGTTTCTAGATGCGTACAAAACAATGGAAATCAGCTTCGCGATTGACGAATCGATTGCTTCTGGAAAGAGCATATCCCTTTTAAATAATTGAATAAAGTAGTACATAAAACGAAGATAAAGTAGATTAGGAAGGCAGGAGTAAATGAGATGACAGTTAAAATTGGTATGATTGGTGCTGGAGGTATGGCCCAGCATCACTTAGCAGGGTTTCAAAAGATTGCTCAGGCTGAAGTCATAAGTGTCTTTGACGTAAACCACGACGCTGCTAAGTCAATGGCGGATAAGGTCGGCGCGAGAGTTGCAGATAGCGTGGAGGATCTGCTTAATCCAGAGGAAATCGATGCGGTATTTATTTGTTCCCCGCAGTTCGCCAGAGACAACTTGGAGGAGCAGGCAGCAAACAAAGGGATTCATCTGTTTGTAGAGAAACCGCTCGGGCTGGAGCTGTCGACTGTAAAGCGAAAGGAGCAGGCCATTCGTGATTCGGGCGTAATCCACTCTGTTGGCTATTGTCTTCGTTATTTCGATACGGTACAGCAGGCAAAAACATATTTGGATGGGAAAACGATTCATCTGGTTCAAGCATACCGCTTCGGAGGTGCTCATCCTGCCCCTTGGTGGAGACAACAGCATATGTCCGGCGGGCATCTGGCCGATGCAGTGACTCATCAGGTGGACATGATACGTTTCTTAGCAGGCGAATACCGCAGCGTTTCAGCGATGTTCGGCCATAATTCCATTCAAGGGGTTTACCCGGATTCTACAATCCCGGATGGGGGTGCTGTGTCCTTCACACTTGACTCGGGTGCTGTAGGCACCATTACTGAATCCTGTGTATCACCCCATCACAGCTTATCTGAGATCAAATTTTTCGGTTCCGATTTTTTTGTAGAGCTCGGCGGCAATGGCCAGGTTCTCACTATTATAGACAAAGACCAGAAGATCACCATTACTTCCAGAAAAGATCCAACGTTTGAGCAGGATAAAGCTTTTATTGAAGCTGTAGCCTCCTTTTCCAAAAGTAGCATTTTATGCCCGTATGATGACGGAATGAAGACTCTTGCATTTACAATAGCTGCTTACAAGTCGGCAGAGGAACGCAAGACGATTGAGCTTGGTAGTTTAGATTAATACTGAACGATTGCAACTCCCTCTAGAATTGCCAAATGGAAGAAAGAACAATGTAATAGCTATTATCCGTAAAATGAAAGCTGCCGAGAAAGTCCGTGATAATGCGGGCTTTCTTTTTTTTGCATAAGAGACTTCCTATTCCTAATAAGCACCGCTATATGTCCAACGCACTTAAAATCCATCGGATGAGCAGAGCTGCTCGTGAAAATCAAAACTACCAATATTTTAACGGCGAATGATAGTCGGGAGTTTGATAAGATTAGAAGATTAGATTATTTAGGGGGAGCCTCGTGAAACGCAGAATAAGTAGAGTGGTTGTTGCAGTAATTGTCTGGATATGTGCAACAAGTATAAGCCTTCAGCCTGCCATCGCTGAAAGCACACAGCCACAAGGCGAATTATCCAATGGCAGCGCCACAAGTGGACAGTCTCTAGGTGATATATCCTACACTAACGCCAGAAGCCTGCTACCTTTTGACGATATATCCAATAGCTACGCTAAAAATGAAATTATAGATTTATATAATAGAAATATTTTGAAGGGGACATCAGCTCGAAGCTTCTCTCCTGCTCAAGCGATTACACGTGCGGAATTCGTTACCGTGCTGGATCGCTTACTTGTGCTTGAGCCGACTGCAAGTCCAGTTTCTCCATTTACTGATGTAGCGAAGAGTGCTTGGTACTATGGATGGATTCAAGCAGCAGTGCAGTTAGGCTTGGCGGATGGGAAAACGGAGAGTACCTTCGCTCCAGAAAAGTCGATTACTAGGCAGGAGGCCGCTATATTAATATCGCGTGCATTAAAACAATCGAGCGTTGCAAGCGGAGCCGTTCTCGGATTCAATGATGCCGCCCTTATTGCAGATTGGGCTAGCCCTTATGTAATTACTGTCAATAAGCTTGGTCTTATGAAGGGTGATAATAACGGAAATTTTCGCCCGAGTGAACCAATAACGAGACAAGAGACCGCGGTCTTGATAGATCGAGTGCTGCAAAACAAAAGCTGGGCTGCTGAGCTTGAATCCGAAACAAAGGAGCTTATATATTTAGGCTGGCAGTATGGTCAAACGAATGTGCAATACGCAAACAATGTTTTGCAATCGAATGTAAATACATTATCTCCTCGGTGGTACTACTTAGAAAAGACTGGTGCTATATCGGATTACACCGATCAGTCACTCGTCACATGGGCGAAGAACAATAACAAAAAGATTTGGGCTATGGTAGGTAATCGTTCCGATCAAGAAGCTACTCATCAAATGTTGTCCAATACAGCCGCAATAAATACAAGCATCAATCAATTAATAGCATTAGTAAAAAAATACGATTTAGATGGGCTTAATATCGACTTTGAAAATGTAGCTCCGGAGGATCGTGCAGGCTTGACTGCATTTATTACCGGTTTAGCTAACAAAATGCATCTATTAAATGCTGTGCTTTCAATAGATGTTTCTCCGGATAAAGGAACGGATTGGACGGAGGCATTCGATTATGAAGCGCTTGGTAGGCAAGTGGATTATATAGTAATGATGGGATACGATGAGCATTATGGAGGCAGCAAATATCCAGGCTCCATAGCTTCGCTGCCATATGTCGAGATGGCTCTAAATCGTCTTATAGAGGTTGTACCAAGCAAAAAAGTTGTTTTAGCTCTTCCTTTTTATAATCGAGATTGGACGCTAAACAAGGATGGGACCGTCTCGACTTCATCATTCATTTCGTTTACCGAGCAAAATCGACTTCTTAACACGTATTTCCTCTTGCCTCGTTGGGAAGGGACAGTCGCACAGTATACGGTCAGTTACATGAAAAATGGGCTGCGGCATAAAATATGGCTAGAAGATGGGCGCTCGATAGCTGCTAAATACAAATCGGCGGCAAATAAGAACGTTGCAGGCTTTGCCTACTGGTATATGGGTGGCGAGAGTCCTGACGTCTGGACGAGCTTAAGTAATGCTGAGAGATTTTATAACTATTCATTTTAATACAGAGAAGTAAATTAGATGCTAATCAAGATCAGAATTAATAATCGGAATATTGTATATATACTTTAATTAAGTAAGTGACGATGATATACTAAAGCTATCATTTTTTTTGAAAAATTAGCTTTATTGGGAGGTACTTATAATGAATGAACAGCCAAAGATTTATAAGCGCAGCATTAAAAGAGTTCGTACAGCAGAAATTAATTACATTAGCGATATACACAAAAATAGCTTTATTTTGGAAAATGGCCGTTATGAGGAGCATGATCCGTTTCTTATATTGGCGGAAGACTGGTTTCAGAAGGGAGCTTTCGATAACCATCCTCACAGAGGGATGGAGACCGTTACGTATGTAATCGATGGAAAGCTTGAGCATTACGATAATTCGAGCGAGCAGAAGGGTGAACTTCACTCGGGTGATGCACAATGGATGACTGCAGGTAGAGGCGTCATTCATAACGAGGAGCCAGCAGAGGGCGAAACGGTTCATTTGCTCCAGCTGTGGGTGAACCTTCCGGCTGCCGACAAAATGGCGGAACCTCGATATCAGAACCTGCGAGGCGCAGATATGCCGATCCGTACGGAGGATAATGCTGTAATCCGAGTTTATTCTGGCTCGTCAGGCGGCGTTCAATCGAACACTAAAAATTATGTGCCCATTACAATGGTTGAATTCACAATCGAGCCTGGTGTTACGGTTAAGCAGGATCTGCCAAGCTCGTATAATGGCTTCCTATATGTCATTAAAGGCGATGGACAATTCGGCAGTGAGCATACGAAGGCCAGGCAAAGACAAGTATTATTCCTCAGCCGAGAGGAAGAAGGCAGTGAGTCAAGTGAGGTAGAGATAACAGCGATATCGAGGCTGAGAGTGCTGTTATATGCGGGTCAACCGCTTCATGAGCCAATTGTTGCTCGCGGGCCTTTTGTAATGAACACGGAAAGACAAATCTTAGAAGCCTACTCTGACTATCGGAATGGCAAGTTTGTGTAATTGCTAACTTACATGTTGAGTAGAGATGCCCGCTAAAAGGGGCAGGCCTTGATTAAGAGGCCTGCTCCTTTTTTTGTTTCAATTCAACGAGCAGCGCATGGAGCTGTTCGGTCGCGAGCCCGTGCAGCACAAGTCGAAATCCGGCTTTAAGTGTAGTCAGTGGCACCATCGGGTGCTTGTTGTTAATGAGCGCGAGCCGCTCGTTATTACCGATTACTTTGGAAGCGAGTATGCCGATTGTTTCATCCAGCTGTAAGGAATTGGTAGCACGCCAAAAGTCGTTATCCGTCAAAAATAGCTGATAGATAGGCGTGAAGCATTCAATTGCCGTAGTCAGGTCAAGAAAGTTGGTCCAACGCCGCGGCATTTGTTCAATTGGCAGAGGAGTTGCTGTTATGGCATCGAAATTCAACTGCTCTTGTTTCGTTATCTCAATTTGTTTGACTCGAATCTCACGATTTAGATTAATAACGAAATTATACAAATTAAGATCATGTATGAGAAATAAGTCGTTCTTCACGGGCTCGAGGTTAGTCGGTTTCAGCGGATTCATCTCGATTTCTACGCCGTTCACATTATCGCGAATGAATTGCAATATTTCGGAGCCCAAATAGAAGTGTCGCAAAATCATAAAGTTAGCACTCGGGCTAACAAATGTCTTCATTCCCCAATACAACACTCGGTGCAGTAGTTTGGAAGAAGTGAAGGCTTTAGGGATGATGATTTTATAAATCTGAAACAGGATGATCATCATACGTGCGAATGGTCTTAGTATCGGAAGCAGAAATTGCCGAGATTTGCTGGAGCAGTCCTTGAGGTAAGCTGCCTTCGCCTCCTCGTTAAAGGGAATGCTCTGATCCATAAAAATCGCGAGGAATGGATTAKGGTCGTTTTTGTCATGCTTCATATTTTCAAAATATTCAGCTTCACTCATACGTTACCGAGCTCCTCTAATTGCAGAAGGTACAGCCTTGCTGTTGTTTTGGCTGTTTTTACGATTCGTGCGGCGATGTCTGCTGTGAGCATCGGATGCTGAATGACCGCTTCTAGCCGTTCGAAATGCTTTTCGTCGGAGTCACTATGATAGAGCAGGAAGGATACCTGTTCATCATTGAGCCCAAGCTGGTCTCGAATCATTTCTCCCCAATATCGTGCCATACGGCATCCAAGACCTTCAATAATCCACATGGCACCGATTAAATCGACAGGATTATCTCGGCTCGCTCGCTGGAACAAGTAGGACGAGAGCGCTTCGCTGCCAATATTTTTGTCGCCGGATTGAATCGTTGAAAGATCTCCGCCGACAGCGACGTAATTCCGCTCAAGCATTTGATAATCACGATGCTCATCACGAGCATGCGAGATGAATGCTGATCGAAGATCAATATGCTCGATTGCAATGTAGGAGGCTGCACGTGCAATCCATTGTGAGCCGTCGATGACCTGCTGTCGAATGTTCTCCATTAGAGCTTTATAATCGTCCAGTGTAAATTTGTTCCGATAAAGGTTGTGAATGACTGGAACATGAGCGAGCTTTTGCTCAAAATCAATCCATATCTGGACGAGCTGCCTCACAAGCAGGGCTTGTACCGCATCCTCTTTGTTATATTCCAAATGAGGCGCTTCGGGGTCCCTCTCTTCAATTAACTGTATCGACTCCTTCTCCTCTTCGCCGACTACGGTGAGCAGCATATAGGAGGTTTGAAATCTGCCGCTTTCCGGCACCATACATAACACTTGTTCACCAGAGGAAAGTTGGCCTTCGTTCAAGAGCTCCTCCAGCATAATGTAGATAGAAGCAGCACCGGTATTGCCTTTCGTGTACAAATTAGTGAACCATTTATCTTCAGGAATTGATAGACCCCCGAGCTGTAAGAGACGGAAGATTTCACTGCGGAAAAAATGAGACGAATAATGGCATACCATCCAATCGATAGCCGCAGGATCGACTTTCCCTTCATCCACTAGCTCAAAGAATCGATTCACGCCCACCCTAGGCATTTCATTTACGAGTTTAATGTCCTGCTTTAGATTAACTGCACCGTCATCTGCCGCCTCGTGAATGGAGCTATAGTCCAGCCAGCTGGAAGGGCTGCCTTCATCTTTATTTAGACCGGCATACATACAGACATCGTATTTATTAGCGTACGATTTATTGTCGATCCACTCGATGCGGAGTGACAAGCCTCTTGAGGCCGGCTTGTTCTGAAGTACCGCAGCACCAGCCCCATCGGAGAGCATAAACCGCAGGAAATCAGTTTCAAATGAGATAGGACGATCAGCAAAAGCGGCTTGCGCTTCGAAGCGTGTATGCTTGAATACGCGGCTCGGAAATTCGCTGGCGCAAGAGACTGCTGTATCGTTCTCACCGGATTGCACATGCAGATAAGCATTTTTAAGGGCTTGCATGCCGCTTGCGCATACGCCATGATGGGTTGCAATCTCCATGACAGGCAAGCCGGTTTCAGCATGCACCATACTGGCGAAACCTGGCACAAGCAGGTCGCCCTGAGTCGTTCCTGCCGCGAGAAACTCAACCTTATCCTCCAGCGCGTCTTGATTGCGATCTAGTGCTTCACGAATGGCGAGGCTTGCCATTTCTGCATTCGAATATAAGCTATTTTGTTCTTTGTCGATCGCGTAGTGACGGTAAAGGATTTTGTTTTGTTCGAGAATGCGGCGCATCGATTTTGAATGCTTCCCCCCGATTTTACCGAGGTAATCTTCTATTTCATCGTTGCCAACAGCCGATCCAGGGAGAAACTTACCAATGCTTGTTATGTAGACAGATTTCATGAAGTACCTCCAAAAGTAGAATTGTATACATGTAATGATAGTTGGTGCTGGGGTTCATGCCTAGTACTACTATTTATTGGTACCGGAAAATGGGAATTCCATATTGAAGAATAAGGAAAAGTCACACTTGAGACGAGACTATTCTCGATAGTTTACTGACGCTGCCGAATATGACGCAGTCGCATGCAAAGACTATTCTTGGTTGCTTCTTGTTTTCGAAGGAGGATGTATTTAAGCATATCGGGACTCTAAGTATGGGTGAGAAATGTAGAGTAGCTTTTTTGAAGCTTTTTTTCGGGAAGGCAAACTTGCTGGTGCTCGATGAGCCGACGGATTATTTAGACGTAACTACGCGGGAACGGGTGGAGGAGGCATTGCTACAATATCCGGGTGCGGTTCTTCTGGTGACGCATGATCGTTATTTGATCCAAAAAGCGGCCAATCAACTGCTTATTATGACTCGGGAAAATGATCCTGTATTATTTCATGGGACGTATGC
>NZ_JBFUHJ010000221.1:0-8690 GCF_056402455.1 Paenibacillus sp. P4_A7
GCTCCGCCCCATCCAGTAGGATATCTTCTTTCTAATAATTCGATGGCTGCTTGATATAGCATCTGCTCAATATTCATTTTCCCCACTCTACTTCATCCTCTATTACAAGATATTACAGTAATGTCAGCTCAGAAGATTCATATATCATATTGCACTCTTGTGTATTAACATAGGTGTATTGCACACAAAGCATACCCTTTTTATCCTGGATACTCTGCTGAATAAGCAGAAGTGGTTTATGCAGCCCACACTGCATCATGGAATGAATCACTTGATCGGCTGTGACGATAGAAAGTGATGTGTTTGCAACTTTAAACCGACATTTCAATATTTCTTCAAGATATCTATTTAAAAGACAGTTCTCTGGAGGCGGATTATCGGTAATAGCCAGTCGCTTAGCAAAATAGGTTTCGGTATAAACTGGTGTTACTTCTTTACCATCTGTATGAAAATTCCTTTTTACTTTCCATAATTCCGAACCAACAGATATATCAAATTCATGAGCCAAAGCTTCATTCGCTCTGCTGATCAGCGGACGCTGCCACTGAACATACAAAGTTTCCTTCGTTTTCATCTGATGCAAAAATATCTATCCCCTAACTTTATTGCCGTTTCTTTTTTTTGATGATATTCTATCACATGTAATGACATATTGCCATTTAGAGGAGCATACACAATGCCTTTGTACGACCAAATTATTGAGAACATCATGTTAAAAATAAATAGCCATGAATTAAAGGAAGGCGATATGCTTCCTACTGAAATAGAACTAAGTGCACAATTCAAAGTAAGTCGCCCTACTGTTCGCACAGCCATGCTCAAGTTGGTTAATGAAGGATACCTGACGCGAGTAAAAGGCCGGGGTACCTTTGTAACCAAGCCCAAACTCGTACAAGAATCTTCACAATTTATTGAAAGCTACAATGAAGAAATGTTGAGTAAGGGATTCACTCCACGAACCTTCGTTTTGGATTTTAAAGTGATTACTAAAAACGACTTAGTTTGTGCTAAATTAAATATTTCTTCTGGTGATAAAATCATTCTGCTACGACGCCTGCGTTATGTGCAGCCTACTAATGAAGAAAAACCCGTTGTACTGACTACTGTATATATTCCTTATGATCTTGTACCAGATCTGTTGAATTATGACCTTGAATCTTTTTCATTATACGAAGTACTAGACAAACATGGTATTACGGTTACTCAGGTGATTCGTGAATTGGAAATCAGGATGCTGTATGGAAAAACAGCACGTCTACTTGAGGCAAAAGAGAATTCTGCGGCTCACTTTATCTCTTCTACTGGCTATGATGCTGATGGGCGAGTGGTTGAATACTCAGAAAGCTTCTATCCCGCTGATCGCAATAAGTTTATTATAAAAGTTTCAAACTAGTATAATACTCTGATCATAGAGCAATCTTAAAGGTTCAATAACCTTAGATTGCTTTTATTTGGTGTGCAGATCATTCAATACGAAATAGCAATTTACAACGGTTTAGAAGGTTGCTACAATACTTATGTTATTACATTTAAATAAAATGACGTCTAGGAGGACACTATGTCAGAACATACTTTCACGATCTATTTGATTCATCACAGCCATACTGACATTGGATACACAGATTATCAGGAAAAAATTGAGATGCATCATGTTCATTTTATTAAAGAAGCTATCCAAATTTTAAATGCAGCACATCAAGGAAAAGAAGAATGGCTTGGATTCAAATGGAACTGCGAAAGCTTTTGGTGTGTAGAGAAGTTTTTGGAGTACTCTTCACAAGAGGAGATCAATGATTTTATCAAATATATTAATTCCGGCGAGATCGGGCTCTCCGGAAATTACTTAAACCTCACGGAACTGGTGGATGAAAGAGTTCTTCGTGATACGTTTGCCCGTAGCGTAGAGACAATGCAAAACTATAATATTTCTATGAAATCCGGCATGACTGCTGATATTAACGGCTATAGCTGGGGATATGCAGATGCGCTCGCAGACCATGGAATTGAGCATTTGATGTCCTGCATCCATGCTCATCATGGCTATCATCCATTATTTAAGAAGCAAACACCATTCTACTGGCAGTCACCAAAAGGAAGTAAAGTGCTAGTGTGGAACGGCGAACATTACTTGGTTGGAAATGAACTTGGCATCACGCAAGTAGGTGAATACGAATATAGCATTCGCGACAATTTCACTTCTGCCAATGTAGATAAATTCACAAAAGCTGAAATGCGAATTGAAGCTTATGTACGAGTGCTCCAAGAAGAAGGACATCCTTACCCATTCGTTCCGCTGAGCATATCGGGTAGAATGACAGATAATGCGCCACCCAACACAAAAATAATTGAGTTTGTCAATAAATACAACAGTCTTCACGGGGACCATATCCGACTGGAGATGGTAACATTAGATGAGTTTTTCGCTGTTCTAAAAAACACCAACGAAGAGATCCCTACTTACTCAGGCGATTGGACGGACTGGTGGGCAGATGGTGTAGGTTCTACTCCTACTGTTGTACAGCATTATCGTGAGGCGAGCCGCAAGCTGGATATTGCCCATAAGCTCGATCCCGAATTCCAATTCTGCAGCAAAGAATTGCTCGATAAAGCAAGCTATGATCTCATGTTCTATGCTGAACATACTTGGGGCTATTCTTCTTCTGTCTCCGAGCCGTGGCATCCGGGGGTAAATAAATTAGATTTGCGCAAAAGTTTATACGCACAGAAAGCTAATGAGTATGCTTCACGCGCCTGTGACCAGATTAGCTTTGCTAATGGAGAGACGCCATTCACCTTTAAAAACGAGCTTTCTATGATCGCGATGAACCCACACGATACACGGGTGACGGACGTGATTCAAGCAGAAATGGAAGTTATTTATAACCCGCATTTTGAAGTTATAGATGATACAACAGGCCAGACTGTTCCGTATCAAATTGGATCTTATTCACGTGGAAAAACGCTGAATATCTTGGCTACTCTAGAGCCACACGAGAAGAAGCGCTATTCCATTCGTTTCACAGAAGCTTCACCTCTGGCTTCTTCTGGCCATTTTGAACAAATAGGTATTGATGGCGTAAATGACCTTTCTGCATCCTTTAAGCGTCAACTGAATAAAGGTAGTGTGGTATCCGAATATTACCTAGAAAATTCATTTTTCCGTATTCAATACAACGAGGGTGAAGGCATAAACTCGGTGTTGGATAAACGACGGAACCAGGAATTAGTAAAAAGCGATGCTCCTTACCGGGCTTTTACCCCTATATATGAAGTAACTGATGTTACAACAACGCAGTGTGATGAACGCCGCCTGATGGGCCGCAACCGTAAAGCTACTTCAACTCGTCGTTATGAGGGTAAGCTGCGAGGAGTAAATGTGCTCGAGGATGGAGATGTTTATTCCAGAATTGAATTACACTATGATCTAGAAGGAACATCTTTGTGCTCGCTTCTGGTTACAGCTTACAAGGATATCCCGAGGATTGATGTAGACTTCCGCTGCCACAAGGACAGTGTATGGAATCCTGAAAATTTATATCTTGCGCTTCCCTTCACCACAGGAGAATCAGATGAACAATTGTGGATCGACAAAACCGGAGCCGTTCTGCGTCCACGTATAGACCAAATACCTGGAACCTGTACGGATTTCTATGCCGTGCAAAATGGCCTGTGCCTAAGTTCCTCTAAAGGTTCCATTGCAGTAGCTACACCAGATACGCCGCTCCTCATGATGGGCGACATCAAGTCACATGAGATAAAGCTCGCTGGTGAACCGGGGGTCAATAATCTGGATCATGTATATGCATGGATCATGAATAACTTCTGGGAAACCAATTTCAAAGTGGATCTTGGCGGTTTCCATCAATATCGTTATACACTGCTACTAAGTGACAGCACTAATGCTGAAGATGTACTGAAGCAGGCTAAAATTGTGAATACTTCTGTGCTTGGATTCCAATCCTATCAATAGATTTACACGTACAAAGTAGAGCATCTCATTATTTCTTAAACTCAATTTTAACCAAATAGCGTAAGGGTTCGATAATCTGTAACTCGAATCCTTACGCTTATTTTTTATTTATCAACGCGCCACGATTTACGCAGTAATTAATCGGACCACATCTCATGCAACTTTTTCCCAAGCTCAACGTCTTTAAAAAATGGATATATTTTTTGAGGAGGGTTAAAAATGACGAGGTTCACTGATGATCGGTTTAGTTGGACAGTTAAATTAATGATTATTACTTGCTTGTGCTTTCTTGCATCACATCAAACAAATACACATGCTGCCCCCGCAGGCGTGCAGTTCGAGAATCGTATATTAGAAAAGGTCGTGCGTAATGCCTTGAACAAGCCTCAAGGGGAAATAACCATAAAAGATATGGCCTCACTTAAAGAAATTTCAACGAACTTTGACCATATTACGAGCTTGAAGGGATTAGAGTATGCCGTTAATTTGACCAGTCTATTTATGGTTAACAGTAAAATAAGTGATCTAAATCCCATTTCAGGACTTCATCAGTTAAAATCGATTGTACTAGATGATAATCACATTTCAGATTTAGGCCCCCTTAAAGGATTAAACAAAGTTGAACACCTATCTTTAAGCCATAATCGGATTAATGATTTGTCACCGCTTGAATCAATGATCTCTCTTCAGACATTAAATTTATCAATAAATCTAATATCTGATATCAAGCCACTTAAAAATTTGCATCTACTGGAGCGTCTAGACCTGACAGATAACTTTGTTACCAGTCTAATTGGAGTAGAGGCACTATCCAAGCTCGATTCATTATTTGTTGGTGGAAATCTGATCACTAATTTATCTCCTGTAATGAATTTACAATCTCTATTACTTCTTAATGTTTCGAATAATAAAGTAAATGATCTAAAGCCAATTCAGCAATTAAAACTTCTCGCTCTTGAAATCGTTCATACAGACATTACTGATCTGGCTCCTATAGAAAACATGAATACTCTGAATGTCATTTATGCAAAAGAGTCCGCATTAGATAAGCGATCACAAGCTTTTATGAAGCAATTTAAACTAAATAAAGAGCATTATGTATATGATTATCCCACATTCTCCGCGCCAAAAATTTTTATTAATGATGAGGTACAAAGCTTTCCAGTTCGACCTGTTCAAAATAATGGTAGAATCATCGTTCCTCTTCGCGGGTTATTGGAATGGATAGGCGCTGATTTTAATTGGAATGGGAAAACAAGACAGGTAACGTTAAAGTATGAAGGCACCGAAGTTATTCTTACTCTAAAATCTAATAAGGTCATCGTAAATGGTAAGGAACAATTAATTGATACTGAACCTTATATTGAGGATGGGTACACGATGGTTCCCATTCGGTTCATTACAGAAACATTCGGATTTGACCTCAAATGGGATAGCAAGCACAATTGGGTCATGCTTTCTACACCTTCACCGTTCCCTATGGAAAGTAAGCCAGGTACAGAAACGAAAGCAGTCGTTTTGACGAAACAAGATATATACGATTTTAATTTATTACGATCGGATTGGTCGAAAAAACAAATGGAGGAGCTTGGGCTTGAAAAGAAGATAAATAACCCGGCTGGCGAGACGTATTATTCCAATGACTTTATTAGATATACCTATTTTGATAAAGAAGAAAATCCAGCAGTGGTTCATGTATATGGGGGATATCCTGGCCCAAGAGGAATTAGTGTTGGTGACACTTTCAAGAATGTTTTGGCGCTATTCCCTCAGGATGAGGATTGGCATAGCAATTCCTTCGGGGTATTTTATGGTCAATTCGATAAATATAAAGAACGTCCTCTTGGGTTGACGGGTTATGTAAGTGTAGATGATCAAGGGGACAAAGAAATCACATTTACAATAGCAGAAAGTCTGTGGATGAGGATATTTTTCAAAGGGGATATCGTAACACAATATACTATATATCTGTTTGCGAGTGATTGATATTAAGTAGCAGCTCATGGAGTACGATACCCTTTTTCAAAATCGTAAGAACGGCCCTGTCCTCAATGATGCGGACAGAGGTCGTTTTGTTTTATGCAGTACTGCGACATTTTGACTCCCTCTAACTCATCCTATCCAAATATTCCGAAGGAGTCACCTGATAGTGCTTTTTGAACATTCTACTAAAATAAGTCTGGTCCTCAAAGCCTACAAGGCTAGATATTTGCTGAATATTTAAATGAGTATACTTCATGAGCTCACAGGCTTTCTGYAGTCTATATCTATTCAAGTATTGCAAAGGCGTCGTATCTGTAATCATCTTAAACAAAGTTGTATATCTGTCGGTGCTAAGGTGGGCGATTTCGGCGAGCCTTTTCACGTAAATTTCCTGCGCAAAGTTATCGTGTATATATTTGATCGATTCATAGATCTCTGTTCTGCTTTTATTGACTCTACTATCCACACCCTGATCGATCTGCCTTGCAATCATCGAAAACAAATAGGTTAGTAGCGATGCGGATGCAAGCTCATATCCCCCTTTCTTCTCACGTAATTCATTCATGATATCTTCAAAAATCTTTACGATATCGTTGTTTATTCCCACATAAATAATACGTTCACCAGAAAGCTTAGCTTGAGGAAGCAGCTCTTCGACTCCATAACCTGTAAAATGTACCCAATAGGATAAAAACCTCTGCTCATTATAATGTCCATAATACTGTTCTTCATCTGGATGATAAAGAAATAGACTGCCTGGCTGTAAAATATGATCTAGCCCTCCACTACGTACAGTCATCGGTCCCGAATAATTATATGCGAGGTAAAAGTCCTTACGGCCCTCTTTCCTGTGAGACATTCTGTAATAAGATTCAAACTCATAAAATCCTACAGAATTTACAAGAAGATATCCCTCTAAATCAACAAAACCTCTGTCATCTATTTCAGGTATTCTAAACTCACTTATAACCTTCATACGTCACCTCTTGCCAGTATTCTATCATATCGTTTAATCAGATACGTGAATTATCCATATTTATAAGGAGAATATACATATGGTTTAATTGGTCAAAATCTTATAATCGTAATGACCATTACAAAACACTTTGGAGGTATAATAATGAAGATTTCAGTAGGCTTAGAGGTGGAAAGCTATAAATATGTATACGGTGCATTTAACACCTTCCATCTGCCTTTCGATGAGAACAAACAGCTTTCCTTTGTTAGCGGAAAAAATGACAGAGTTGCTGCACAGCTCCTTGTCTATTCCGAACAGGAAATGCTGGTATGCGTAAACGAGGATGCTGCCTTCTAKGAAAAAGGTCCGATCGATATCGTTCGCGTCCATGTTGAAGTGCCTGGCTTGAAAAAAGGCAGCATTAAGGCTAACCTAATCGGACTTGTCGAGGATGATGATCGTCAATTAAAATCCGATATTATTTTAAAACAGCCCTTTATAAAAGTAGAAGGCAGAAGAGTACAGCCCGTATGGATTGAAGTTGAGATAGATAAGGATGTTGAGCCGGGGGTCTATACACCTGAAATCTCCGTGCTAGGACATCGAATGTTTGAAGATGAGCAATTAATTAGAACGTTAACCTTTGAAATAAAAGTTGTAAATACAACGTTAAGTGATGCCAAGGACTATACGTTCAACTTAGATTTATGGCAGCATAATTCCAATATCGCTAGAAAATACGATCTAGAGCTTTGGAGCGATGAGCATTTCGTTATTATGGAAAACTATCTCTCCTCTTTGGCCGATCTTGGACAAAAGGCACTAACGGTTATCACATCCGAAATCCCTTGGTCGGGTCAGGCTTCTTCCTACGACAGACTCGATCCCGCTAACATGTTCGAATATAATATCGTACAAMCGAAGAGATTGAGCACTAACGAATGGTCCTTTAATTTCGATGCTTTAAATCGATATATTGAATTAGGTATGAAGCATGGGATTAACCAAGAAATTGAAGTGTTTGGCCTGATCAATATTTGGGTTCTTGAGGATGTCGGGTTCGGCCGAGTCATTGAAGATTACAGCGATGCAGTACGGATCAGATATTGGGACGAGAGCAGCAAAACCTTTAAGTATATGAAGCAAAAGAGCGACTTCGAGAAATATGTTCAAGCACTTGAACAAAACTTCATTGATAAAGGATGGATCGATAAAGTAAGAGTCATCGCAGACGAGCCTTCTGATACTGAAGTGTTCACGGCTCGACTTAACGAGCTTAAGAAAATGGCACCTTCGTTCAAATACAAAGCTGCTATTAATCATGCATCCTTCATCGAAGAAGAAATTGAAGGCATTTTAGATTATGTTCCGATTGTAAATTGCGTTGCCAATGAATTCGAGAAAATTAAAGAATTGAAAAAGAGTATTAAAGGAAATATGACCTATTATGTATGCTGTGGGCCTGAAATCCCTAATACATTCATCTGTTCACATTTGCTAGAAAGCAGACTCATACCTTGGCTTGCTTACTATATGAATATGGATGGTTTCTTAAGATGGAATTACACGGTATGGCCAAACGATCCAATAAATAAAATCACTTACCACTATCCGATCTTCCCTGCTGGCGATACCAACTTTGTTTATCCTGGGAAGGACGGCAAACCACTGCTAACACTTAGATATAAGCTTTTGCAAAAAGGTATTCGTGATTACGAAATCATCAATAGCTATACGAATAATGGCGGAGACAGAAATCAGATTGAACAGAATATGAAG
>NZ_JBFUHJ010000222.1:0-8595 GCF_056402455.1 Paenibacillus sp. P4_A7
CTACAAGATTATATTCGGCATGGTGCCTCCGATCATTCTGGCGCTGCTGCTGAATGAGTGCAGAGTAAAGTGGTTTAAATCGCTAGTGCAGACTTTAAGCTACATGCCTCATTTCTTTTCATGGGTGATCATTTATGGAATATTGATCGCATTGTTATCCCAAGATTCCGGAGTTATTAATCGCTTGATTACGGAGGCTGGAGGAGATCCTATTCCGTTCCTGAGCTCAACCGAGTGGTTTCGAACCATTCTCGTTGGCTCAGAGATATGGCAAAACATTGGATGGGGTGCTATTATCTACCTCGCGGCGATGGCGAGCATTGATCCGACACTTTATGAGGCAGCAAAAGTGGATGGCGCAAGCCGATTGCGTATGATTTGGCATATCACGATTCCAGGCATTCGCAATGTCATTATTCTACTCGTCATATTGCGATTGGGACAAGTAATGGATGCAGGGTTCGACCAAATTTATATTCTGTATAACGTTCATGTCTATCCGGTTGCAGATATTCTGGACACCTGGGTGTTTCGTACTGGACTTGAACAATGGAACTTCAGCCTCGCTTCAGCGGTGGGTCTGTTCAAATCGCTGATCGGTCTGGTGTTGGTGTTTGGCTCCAATGCGTTAGCAAAAAGATGGGGGGAGAGCATATGGTGAATTCAACCGAAGACCGTCTGTTTAATTGGATTAGCATTTTCATCTTGGCTTTGATCGGACTGGTTGCTCTCATACCTGTGCTTTATGTGGTATCGGTGTCACTTACACCCTTCGGTGAAGTACTGAAGAACGGTGGATATGTGCTTATTCCGAAGAAGCTGACGTTCTCCGCTTATCAAAAGCTGCTAGAAACTTCGAATATTTTCAATGCGCTGAAGGTAACGGTGCTCGTAACCGTAATCGGTACAGCGGTTAATCTAGTGCTCACGGCATTGATGGCCTATCCGTTAAGCCGAAAGCAGCTTCCATGGCGCTCCTTTTTTTTGGGTATGGTCGTATTCACGATGCTGTTTGGCGGAGGAATTATTCCTACCTATTTGATCGTAAAGGCGACTGGGTTGATCGACACGATCTGGTCGATGATTCTCCCGGGTGCAATCTGGAGCTTCAACGTATTAGTGATGAAGAGCTTCTTCGAAAGTTTGCCCGAGGAGTTGTTCGAATCAGCGCGGATCGATGGTGCCAAAGAGTTCAGAATATTGTGTCAGATCGCTGTTCCGTTATCTAAGCCATCTCTGATTACAATAGGACTATTCTATGCTGTCGGACATTGGAATCAGTTTTTTGCTGCTATTATGTACATTTCTGACCGTCAATTGTTTCCGCTGCAGGTTGTTGTTAGAGAAATCTTGATGATGACGCAGCAGCCGCTCGAAAGCGCGGAGACGATGGTGCCGACAATGACCATGCAGATGAGCGCAATCGTTCTCGCCAGCCTGCCTATTATTGTGGTCTATCCGTTTTTGCAAAGGCATTTTACCAAAGGCATGATGCTCGGCTCTATTAAAGGATAATTATAAATTGGGGGAACGAATATGAAACGTTTATTGAAATTAACGGCTCTTATTGCACTGTCCGTAAGTGTGCTGAGTGCATGCAACTCGGGAACGGGTTCTAAATCTACGGGAACTGGTTCAGAAATAGAGAATACACCTGTCGAGAGTCAAAAGCCGGCTGAGCCGATCTCCTTGAACATTGCTTTGACAGGGGCAGGGCTGCCGGATCCGGGGACTGATGTCCTTAAACAGGAGTTGGATGCGAAGCTGGGCACAAATCTGATGCTGACCGCGACGCAAACAAGTGAAGATTATGATAATAAAATGAGGGTGCAAATAGCCGGCGGCAACTATCCTGACCTTTTCCAGGCATCTTACACGGATATGAAGACATACGCCGAGAAGGGACTTCTACTGGATTTGACACCCTATTTGGATAACGAACTGAAGCAGGCCAAGGACTTCGTGACCGATTTGGGGGCCGACCTATGGAAGAAGGCTTCGATTAATGGAAAGGTGTACGCAGTTCCGAGAAACGGGGATGTGCCATTCAATTCTTATTGGATCCGTAAGGATTGGCTAGATAAGCTTCAACTGGATATGCCGCAAACGATCGATGAGCTGTTGGAGGTTGCCAAGTCATTTACAGAGCAGGATCCAGATGAGAATGGCAAGAAAGATACTTACGGCATAACAGGACTGGAGCTTAATGCATTTGCTCCTATTTTCGGAGCGTATGGAATTAGCGAGCCTGGAACAGGGGTGTTCTTTACCCAGGACGGCAAGCTAATGAATTCGTATTCGGCTCCGGCCATGTCCGAAGCGCTTGCTACGATCAAGAAGTTCATAGACGCCAACGTAACGGACCCTGAGCTGATGACCAACAAGGTAAGTAATGCTCAGCAGAAGGCTTTCCAAGGGAAGGCAGGAATTATCTACTTAGGCTGGACGGATATTGCCAAGGACGAGATGATCGAGCAGTATCGCACAGTAAACCCGGATGCAGAGTGGGTTCAATTGGGAGCTCCGAAAGGTCCAGCCGGGCAATTCGACGGATCATTTGATTTTGACAAGCCATCCCGCTTGATGGTTATTCCAAAATCACTGGAGAACGATAAGGAGAAGCTGCAGAAGGTATTCGATCTAATTAACTATTTGTCTTCTCCGGAAGGAAACAAGCTGGTTATGTATGGGCTTGAAGGTAAGCATTATACGATGGAGAACGGCAAAGAGCAACTGACGGAACTGATGGCGAAGGAAGGTGGTTACTTCTATATGTACCAACTGACTGGACGCCCGAATGAGCAATATTTGGTCATGAAGTTTCCTAAGCAAGAGTCGGTCATTGCATTTGCGGCTAATGCTGAGCGCATCCGACTGTTGGACAGTTCGGTCGTTCCGCCGTCTGACTTCAACAAAGCAGATGCGGATCGATTCGCAAAGGAAGAATTAGTGAAATTCGTATATGGCAAAAGACCTCTGTCAGAGTTTGGACAATTCTTGAGTACGTTGGATGGAACTTTCAAATATCAATTGTATACAGAAGCAGCAGAAAAACAAATAAAAGAGCAAGGATTGATTGATTAATGGTATGCCATGATTATGATGTTATCGTTGTTGGTGGGGGGCCAAGCGGGATTGCCGCTGCCGTTGCCTCCGCTCGATTGGGCGCCCAGACACTGCTAATCGAGCGCTATGGCTTCCTCGGAGGAGCCGGGACAGCTATGATGGTTAATCCATGGATGCCTTACTGGGTAACAGCGGAGGATGGGAGTAAAGCGCAGCTCATCTTTGGGGTGCTTCAAGAGCTGATCGAACGTATGACAGCGCTGAATATGTATGGGCATCCGAAGGAGAAGGCTGCCTTTGATCCGGAAGCGTTAAAGGTTGTTGCAGAAGAGCTCTGTTTGGAGGCTGGGGTCCATCTCCTCTATCATACCTTTCTGGGCGACGTTAAAATGAAAGGAAATAATCATGAGATCGAATCCATTATTGTTGCTAATAAAGCGGGGCTCGAAACTTACAGGGCGACAATTTTCGTAGATACGACAGGAGATGCGGATTTATCGGCAATGGCAGGTGCTGAAGTGCAAAGCGGTCGTGCTGAAGATGGACTCTCCCAGCCGATGACACTCAATTTTCGCATGGCAAATGTAGATCTGGAGAGGCTGCCAAGCAAGGAAGAAATCAACACGAAGTTCCGAGCGGCTAAGGAACGTGGGGAGATCAATTGTCCACGCGAGGATGTACTATGGTTTTATGCGAACCAGCCTGGGGTGCTCCATTTCAATACAACAAGAGTGCTTTTGAAGGATGGTACTGACCCGCGGCAGCTCACCGAAGCTGAGATTGAAGGAAGAAGACAAGTGCAGCAGCTTTTGAAATTTTTAAAGCAGGAAGTGGAAGGATTTGAAGATGCTTATTTGCAAACTACGGCACCTCAGATCGGTGTCAGAGAATCCAGGCGCATTGTAGGTGAATATAGGCTGACGGCAGAGGAGCTGCTTGCAGCTTGCAAGTTTGACGATTGCATTGCTCGCGGAACCTATCCGGTTGACATTCACAATCCGAATGGTGAGGGCACAGTCATTAAGTATTTACAGCCTGGTGAGTGGTATGAAATTCCCTACCGATGCCTCATTCCTAAGTCAATTGAAAACCTTATTGTAGGCGGAAGACCGATATCGTCAACCCATGAGGCGCATTCCGCGATTCGCGTACAGCCTATTGCGATTGCTTTAGGCCAAGCGGCGGGAGCAGCCGCAGCGCTTTGTATCCAAAGCGGCGACTTGCCTAGAGAACTCAATATTCAAATGCTTCAGAATGTATTGATGGAGCAAGGGGCCCGGCTTAAGTAACAGACCATAATCCAATCCGCCATCTCGCTTCGCATCGAGGTGGCGGCCTTTGTCTATGTCAACAATGACTAATTATAGAGGAGTTAGTGAATGAACATGGGAAAAAAGACGAGGATTCAGCATGGTTTACGTTTGCTTAAATTAGTTACTATTATAAGCTTGCTTTCGGGACTATTTTTTGAAAACGCTGTCATGGCCGCTTCGAATGATAATTTGTTCGCATACAATAATGGTTTCGAGTTGACACCAGATTTCACAGCCTGGTCGAAGTCTTCCATTTCCGGTGCGACAGTATCAGTACAGCAATCAGTAGTGCATAGCGGAACTAAGGCGGCCCAAATTGTTTTTGACGGTACAGACAAGACGCTTGAAATTGATCGGTTTGCCCAGGTTGAAGCGGGCGAGTCGTATTACTATGAGAGCTGGCTAAAGACTGAGGGACTCTTATCAGACGGATTTAAGCCTCAGATTACCTTTATGGGTTATAAAGGGAATACATTTAAGCGGGTAATGTTCTCAACGGATGCAGTGATGGCAGAGCAAGATTGGACCAAATATTCGGGTTCCTTCACGATGAACGAGGATGAAGATAAAGTACGCATGCTTATCCGAAGAAGAAGTGGGGGCGGTGGGATCACAGGCAGCTTATATGCGGATGATGTGGTTCTCTCTATGAAGCCTGATGGACTGGAAGTCACTCCAAGTCTCCAGTTGTTTTCCATTGGCGCAGATCTCGATCTTGGAATCATGAAGGTAATAGCCAATTATGGAGCCGAAACATTCGATGTTTCATCATCTGTACATTGGTCAGTAGCAGGGGGAGATGGAACTATCGATAACCAATACTTGTCTTACACGGGTGATTCTTCAGGGGGGATGGTGAATTTGTCTGCCGAGTATTTAGGCACCACAGCTGCGTCTACTATTCAGTTTATTCAAGATGAGACCCCGCCTACGGCTCCGCAGCATTTGCAGGCGGTTAAAGTGGGGATATCCTCCATTCAATTGGAATGGGATGCCGCAGAGGACAACGTATCAGTAGCCGGATACGATATTTACCTAAATGGAGAGCCTGTCGCTGCCGTAACGGGTACTCAATATACCGCTAATGGGCTATCTCCTTCAACCGTCCAGTCCTTTCATGTGAAAGCGAAAGATGGTGCGGGTTTGCAGTCTCCATTCAGCGCAGAATTAATGGTAAGCACATTAAGTAATATTAGTCCGGCCATGGCCGAAGTAGATGCTGAGCATATCATCAAGTCGGTAAGTAATCGTATGCTCGGGTATAACCATGATTGGTACCAAAGCCAGATAGCTATCATGGAGGATGAACCGAACAGCTTAAATATTAAACAGGAATACTTCGATTTACTTGAGGAGTTTCAACTCCCGATGACGTTTCATCGTATGGCCGGAAGCGATTCTCAGTTTTTCAAATGGCAGTGGGCCGTTGGTGACATAGACGAAAGAATTCCTCAGAGTACGTGGGCTGAACCAGCTAATATATATCGCTTCGGTCCTGCTGAATGGATCAAGTCTGCTCAGCAGTTGGATCCTGACGCTGAATTTGTATGGAATTTTAACATGCGGATGGATACAGTGATCGAGCATGCAGATGCGGTGGAATATTTGACAGGGAATGGATTAGATAATCCTAATGATGGGGTTAATTGGGCTCTAAAGCGTATTGAAGCAGGTATTGTGGAGCCAGTGAATGTAATCATCTGGGAGCTTGGTAATGAGTTGGATTTCGCCAAATTTACGGGCCAATTCGGACCGGACGGGGTCGAAAATTACATTCAGGCCAGTAAACAAACGATGGAGGAGGTAAGAAAGTTAAATCCTGACGCCAAGTTTGCCGCTTTGGCGAAATCCGCCCCTTGGGATAATTACAATGATACGACTGAATGGAAAGAATGGCATCGTGCCGTACTTCAGCAGATGGGTGATGAAATTGATTATATAACGTTCCATCCTTATTACCTAGGATACCCGATTAGTAAAATGGAACAATATTTGGATGCTATTCGTGATGATATCCTTTCGATTACCGGTTCAGATCGAATTAAAGTGTATCTCTCTGAGCATTCAGTTTGGCCCGAAACGTTGCCGGATAAGACATGGCGGGAAAGTTGGTTCCTAACTCACGCTTTGAAGGGTATACTTGGAACTGCGCAATTCTACAATCGTATGTTCCAGCGTGAGGAAATCGTCGCAGCATCCTATCATTCATTTACTTCAGGTCCTTGGGGGCTGATATACAAGTCAGCAGAGACAGAACGGCTTTATTTAACAGGCATTTCCGATTTAATGAAGCTATTGAGTGAAAGCTTGGGCAATGATGTGGTCGAAGTTACTTTGTCTGGCGAAATGACAAGTCCAACTGACCCGGAAGCGAATCTGACCATCAATGCAATGACGACTGATCATGGAATGAATTTGGTTATTGTGAATAGGGATCCAGAATTAAATCGCCAGATTACCTTTAGTGGTCTTGAAAACTACAGAGTGGTAAAAGAAAAAACATTAACAGCCGATACGCTATTGTCTCATAACACAGGTACTCAAGAAGAAATTCGCGTGACCACACAGGACGTTGAGGGGCAGGGGGCGTTTCAAACTTATCTGATGCCTGCGAAAAGTATGACGGTCATTGAATTAGAGACATTACAGCTTGAACCAGATATTGAACCAGATTCCGGAACGAATCCTGAAACATACGTAGGAACGAATCCTGAAACAGATCCTAGAGCAGAAGTAGGGATTGGGCCTGATGTTACTAATACAGATGACATTATTGCAAGAGTGGAATTCTCAGATATTGCATCGCATTGGGCGCGTAATGAAATTAAAGCACTAGCTGCAAAAGGAATTGTGATCGGTACGGGCGATGGAACATTCGCTCCGAACAAGAATACGACTCGTGCTGAGTTTGTTACTATACTTGCAAGGGCACTTAACTGGCAGGGCACAGGGAATGCCATTAATTTTGCGGATGTCTCAGATGAGGACTGGTACGCAGAAGCAGTTCGTGCTGCATTCGAAACAGGCATTATTAAAGGGGATGGAAAGTCCTTCTTCCCAAACGCCCCCATTACCCGTGAAGAGATGGCTACAATCCTAATCCGAGTATGGAAAATATTTCGAGATGGTATAATCACCCCGTCAAGTGATCTGCCTTCATCTATTATGGATGAAGCCGAGATTAGTGATTGGGCTAGCGAAGCTGTGCATCAAGCCTACGCCTTGGGTTTGCTTAAAGGCAAGCTAAACGATTTATTCGCACCCAAGGACCGTGCAGCTCGTGCTGAGGTTGCGGTTGTCATTACTCGCTTGTTAAACGCTTTGCCTGCAAAATAATCCGCTAGGGAATCAAGTTCTACTATCCACTTGCAGAATCCCCTTAATACCTTTTATAGAGGTGTTAAGGGGATTCAAGTATTTTAATAATTTCTTTCAAGTTTCTTCGGGTATATACGTATAATTAGTTGAAACGAAAACAAGTTGGATGAAAATTAGTTGTGTATAATAAAATTGATAATTTAAGTCTTGACTTTGATAAACGGATCGTGATACATTAGTACTCGCCGCTTTTGCAGGACACATAAATAACTGAAACGACAAAATGAAAAAAATGTCGAATCACAAAAAAAGTACTTGCAATTGAATAGGCGAGTGTGATATATTATAAAAGTCGCCGATGAGACAAACCGCGACAAACGAAAGAAAAGATTGCTCTTTGAAAACTGAACAACGAGTATTAAACTGCCCTAACGATCTTAACGGATCATTAGAAAAAGCGATAAAAAGTAATGAGCAAGTCAAACACCAATTTGGAGAGTTTGATCCTGGCTCAGGACGAACGCTGGCGGCGTGCCTAATACATGCAAGTCGAGCGGATTTAATTGAAAGCTTGCTTTCAATTAAGTTAGCGGCGGACGGGTGAGTAACACGTGGGTAACCTGCCTTTAAGACTGGGATAACATTCGGAAACGGATGCTAATACCGGATAAGCGATTTGATCGCATGATCGAATCGAGAAAGATGGAGCAATCTATCACTTAGAGATGGACCCGCGGCGCATTAGCTAGTTGGTGAGGTAACGGCTCACCAAGGCGACGATGCGTAGCCGACCTGAGAGGGTGATCGGCCACACTGGGACTGAGA
Source organism: Paenibacillus sp. P4_A7 (assembly GCF_056402455.1). Taxonomy (NCBI): domain Bacteria; kingdom Bacillati; phylum Bacillota; class Bacilli; order Caryophanales; family Paenibacillaceae; genus Paenibacillus; species Paenibacillus sp. P4_A7. Next base: position 8,523 of record NZ_JBFUHJ010000222.1, read on the forward strand.
CACGGCCCAGACTCCTACGGGAGGCAGCAGTAGGGAATCTTCCGCAATGGACGAAAGTCTGACGGAGCAACGC
>NZ_JBFUHJ010000223.1:0-8548 GCF_056402455.1 Paenibacillus sp. P4_A7
ACAGAAGATATATTGATCAGTCATGACGTTTTAAATATTCCTTTACAGGAATATTCCTGATGTGGTATATTGATCTCAGCAAGAAAATACAATCTTCAAACACAAAACTAGGACGCTTACGATTACAGCAAGAGAACGGATGATGACCATGAACACTAACGTCATGAGTGCCTTGGCAGAGCCTAACCGTATGCAGATTGTTGAACTTTTGCGCGACCGTCCGCTCACCGTAGGGGAAATCGCCGAAAGACTGCAACTGCGCCAACCTCAAGCATCCAAGCATTTGCGTGTTCTTAGTGAGGCTGGCATCGTTGAGGTACAGGTGGACGCGAATCGCCGTATCTACAGGCTGCGACCGGCCCCTTTTCGGGAGCTGGATGATTGGCTCCAGAGCTACCGCTCCATCTGGGAGGAACGGTATGACCGCCTTGATGACTATTTGGAGAAACTGCAGAAAAGTGAACCACGTAAAGAGCAGCAAGACTGAGCTTTGGAAAATGAATGAGTTTTGTGATCGCTGTGGCAGTACTATTTTGACCCGGTAATAAAATCGAGGAGGAAGTTAAAAATGACAAATCAAATGGTATCCAAAGTAGAAGATAAGATCCTTATTCTCGAGCGTGAATTCAATGCCCCCCGTGAACTAGTGTTCCAAGCGTTCTCGCAAGCAGAGCATCTGAAACATTGGTGGGGTCCAAGAGGCTGGACACTTCCGGTATGCAACGTTGATTTCCGTGTAGGTGGAGTTTGGCATTATTGCATGAAGTGTGAAGATAAAAACCAGGGCGATTTCTATGGTATGGAATCATGGGGGAAGAGTGTTTACCATGAAATCATCGCGCCGGAGAAGATTGTTTATGTCGATTATTTCTCCGATGCGGAAGGCAACGAAGCGGAAAGTATGCCGGAAACGATCGTAACGCTGACCTTCATCGAAACAGATAACGGAACAAAGGTCATTAACCGCGGCGAATATGCGTCGGCTGAAGGACTGCAGCAGGTACTGGATATGGGCATGATGGAAGGTATCACTGATACTTGGAACAGACTGGTCGAGCATCTGAAGTCCATTCAGAAGAGCAACTAAAGTGATTTCGTCTGGAAGAAATTTGAATCTATAGACAACAAGGAATATAGATAATGGTCATTCCAGACTTTATCATAAGGTCTGTCCTATTTTTGAAGAAAAAGATAATTTCAGTATAGCAGCGGCAGTCTAGGGCATGGTTTTCTCGCCCGAGGCTGCCGATTCTCAATTCAATACGAAGCAATCAGGAATTCATGATTGTTTCTGYGAATTGAACATTTTTGATAAGGCTCGTATATTCTTCAGGGGTTGAGCCATCTTCTAAACTCCAGCAATTCCCCATGGCAGTCTCCACATAAAGGCATTGCTTTAAAATATCTTTTGGAATATGAAGCTTTACTTCTAAGGTGCATATGATATCGTTTATTTTTTTTAATAATTCCGTAGTTATTTCATCACCAAATTCATTTAAGATAAAACGAGGAACATCAAATACAGGATCACCGATAACACCTTTAGGGTCGATTATATACTCACCACCATTACTAAGTAAGATATTATCATGATGAAAATCACCGTGAGCAAAATACGGATAATCTTTTATCAAGAGAACTCTCCTCCCTTAAAGGATTCCCAGGCTGCACACACTCTTCAAGTAAGACGCCAATCTCTATATCAACCTCAAAAACTTTGCAAAATCGTCTGCCGTTATATTGACTTAAAATATTAAATTCTGTAGATATTCCTTACGAAGACGGATTACCTATTTTAAGCACAACGTTCCCAAAGTTCTCCGAATAGCATTTGAAAACTAAGTTTGCAGAATAGAAAGGAATAAGTTGAATAGATTTCAAAGCCCACTTATCCGCATATACTTCAATATCCCTTAAAGTATTTCATAAAAATCTTTACCAAAATGATTAACTATACTTTCGATTTCGTTCTGTTTGAAACAATAATGTTGGTTCATCTTTAGATTCTACCTCCCCTTCATAAATACGATCTAATCGTAAAAACTCAATTCTTTAAGAGCCTGTTTAACATCACACTCAGGATTTAGCATTTTGATCATCTCAGCAGTAATTGTGGCTCCGTCATAAATGTTTGTGACAATATCTATAGATGGTGTTATCTCAAAATAATATTTCGCAAATTCCACAAAATCCTCCGGTGTTTGATAAATTGTTCCTAACAAAAAACCAGAACCATCAGTTGCTCCCTCAGGAATCTCAACTTTCCCCTTCTGCCATGTAGAGTCACTACTTTCACGCCAAATGCAAAAAGTAACATCATCACTTTCAATTGCTTCATCCTCAAGTAAAGCTAATAACGCTTTAGGAACTCCTTCATATATCCCTGGCCATATTTTATACTCTTCTTGTGCATGTGGACTTAATTCAGATTCATGATCAAAACCTTTTAAAATGGTTCCTTGAGGGGAAAATAATATTAACAGATGATCGCCTGCTCCATTATCTATTTTTGCCATTGAAACATTTTCATAGAAATCAGGAAAAAAACTATGGTAACGAAGCCATTCGTCTGGACATAAAATAATATTTAGAGAAGCATGAATTTTCATAAGTTTCTTTAAGGTTATCGGATCTGGTAAAGTATCTAACAGATTCATATAAATGCTCCTAACTGCTCCTTATCTGTAATTAATCCATCGGTTAAATTCATTCATATAGTTTATTAATTTGAGCGTTATAGACTGTCAGGTCAAAACTCATCTGCGGCACACTTTCTAGCCATTCAACTTTAGAGCCAATACATTCATATCCACCATTAAATTCTGATTTATTACTTATATCAATACCGATTCTTCGCCAATATACTTTGTCATTTTCTTTAATAACTTCAGCGACAATTAATGTGCACAATAAGTCGCAATCATCAGGACACATTAATACTGGTTTACTTTTCAACATTTTCACTTCAATCATATTTTGTTTCAATGGATTACCTCGCATTAGGTATGTAATTTAAGATACCTCAAATTGTATTAGATCAAATCCTTAATGCTATTATTTGGTATATGGTCACCTTTAACATCCTCGAATGCCAACTCAAAAGTTATATCATATGAATTTACAATCACTTCTTTTACAATATTATTGTTATTAATTATGAAACGAAGATCTGCCGTAACAATGTTGAACTTCACATTCTTTGCTGCTTCAAGGCTAATGGATTAGTTATTACTGGTTTCACATATGGACTCATAATCTTTTACCATAATTACTTTCTCTTTCAGGCACATTTAGTATAGGTACTTCAGATAATTGCAATATATTAGATGGGATTGGGTCGGATAAACTGATTAAATCGTTGAAAGAACAAGTATCCTCCAAAAATGCTATTAGATTTCCTGATGAAATCAATTCAATTAAGTTTTCAAGCCCTTTTCTTGCSCCATTACGTTCGTTTTCCGTTATGAGTTTCTGACTAATTACATGATCAAAATCGTCTTCGTCAATAACTACATATTCTTTTCCATCATAACTAACTAAGATGTCTAGTTCCAAATCTATATTAAAGAAATTAGTTCCTATACTAAAACATGGCGTGCAGATATCACAATTATAACTCCAATCAATAGGTCCTGGTTCAGTAATCAATTTACCATTTGCATCAAGAGTAATGTTTATTTCAAACCATTTATCATAAAATGAATAATGCCTAAAAGTAAGATTTCCACCGATCATATCATCAATTTTAACTTCGTAAACCATTACTCTTTCATTCCACACTCGTATATTAGATTTGGGAATATGAAACACTCGCACCTCATTGGGTAAATGGAGGTTATGGAATTTAATTAATCCTTCTCTCAAAATAATCTCCCCCTTCCATCTTCAAATTCCCGCTTCACATCAACATGAAATCTCTAACTAAATAAGAGAAAATAATGCTCTAAAATCAGTTTCCCATCTCTGTAATAAATCATTGCTGCCTTGTGTTAAAGTCATATGTAATCTATTCAACTCTGTATATGCCAAATAATAGTCGGCCTCAGTTATTTTTCTCGCAGTCAACGCCTGTAATAATTCTTCCTCATCTAATATATATATTTCCTTGTTAGGCAACACAACTACATCCAAATAGAGATCATCAAAATAAGGTACGCCTTCTTCAGTCAAACCATTAGCTAGAGTAATGTCAAAATACCACTGCACAATCTTTCCATTTTCATTAATAACAGCCGTCATCGCATGATGAGAATCTTTTGGAAAATACTGCAACCATGCAAATCCATTCRCAACAATAATAAAATCATTATACTCAGCCACATTAAAAGTTATGGGTTCCTTCACTTTATCAAAAATAACAAGTGTTACATGTCCAGTGAAACCAATTTCTTCAATGTACATTTGTCTATACGTTTTCTGAAGTATACCTCTCCAATGTGATAGATCACCGTATTTKCTCTTCACGATTTTACYCCCCTATTTCGTTTATCTATTCTGCGATGAACTTCAAAAATCTCCTAATTTCAGGAAGGGGTTTGTCGTTAGGTAATACTTTTTGCGTAACAATGCCTGAGTTTCCCACCGTACATTGGACGGGTAAATTGCAAAATAAAACCTTCAGCTTCTAAATTTTTAATGCTTGCATGATTCTCTGGATGAACTGTTGAGTAAATAAATTGATAACCGTTTTCCTTAGCCCGTTTTTCACGTAACTGATGAAAATGTCGTTGTAAACCCATACCTCGAACGGATTCGTGAACTACCGTTGCGTCAAGAGTTGCAACATAAGGTAATTCTTGCTCTGACAGCCCAAATTCCATTCCGAGATTACTTTCACTTAATCCAGGAAACGCCAAAACTGAATACGCAACGAGTTTCCCATTTAGATAAGCACCATATATTTCACCTTTTTCCTGAACATGGGTTTTCAAGTAATCTACATCATCAATCGCAAATTGTTCTTGTGAAGGGATTCGAGATATTACGTCAACCATAAGGTCCATTATATCTGGAACTTCCAAATGTCCTAGACGATGGATTTCTAGATTAATTTCTTCTCTTCGCAGCACTTTAGAGTTCCTCCAAATCACCTTCATAATTATTGGTTAGTATGATGAGTTTAATGGTCGGTCCTTCGGGGATAGGTTAATGTTCGTTGAAATTCAGCATAAGAGTGTGATTCCAATATTTCCAACTTAAATTTACCATTAATCCGCATAGAAGTTATAGAAAAAATTAGTGATAGGCACAGATATATTTAAAATGGAATCAAAAAAACAGCATTTCTGTGCCGTTTTCGTTTAAAGGTGTTGGTGAAGAAACCGCTGACCCCATCTTAGCGGGGAAGTGATAGCCGATAATATTGCCTACCTTTTCCTAATGGTTATTGCGTAAAAAAGATATTCTTTCTTGCATATCAGAATAAATTAAGGCAGTGTATGGGAAAGATAAATTAGGATTTTTTTACTTAATCAAAGGAGGGTGTATTTATGCCAATCAGGAATATTAACGGAGTCAATCTTCATTTCCAGACAAACGGAGAAGGAATACCCCTTGTGTTCATCCATCCCCCTCTGCTTACTAGCGCCAATTTTCAATACCAGCTGGCGCAACTGTCAGATGAATTTCAGGTAATCACCTTTGATATCCGCGGACATGGACGAAGTGAAGCATCAAGTACCCCTATCACCTATAAGCTGATCGCTGAGGATATTAATCAGTTATTGGATCATCTGAAGGTCAAGCAAGCCATTGTATGCGGCTATTCGACCGGAGGAGCTATAGCATTAGAAGCCATGCTTAATTATCAGGATCGTTTTTTGGGCGGAATTCTAATAAGTGCCATGTCTGAGGCAAGTGGCTTTAAACTGCGGAACCGTATCCGTATCGCTATCGGATTATCCAGATGGAAGTCCGTGATCCGCATGCTGATGCTTAGCATAACATGGGGCAATTCTGACAGTGTCCAAACCTTTCGCAATCTTTTGAATGATACAAAAAACGGTAATGCTCGCAATATTCATCAGTACTACCGTTATAGTCTGAACTATAATTGCACGAAGCAGCTCTCCAAAATTAAGGCCCCTGTCCTTCTGCTCTATGGAGGCAAGGATCGGAGCTTTACGCGATACAGTAGAAAACTACAACAGGGGCTTCGCAATGCCACGCTTGTTACAATCAGCAACGAAAAGCACCAGCTGCCGACGAAAGCGGCTAACCAAATGAGTGAGGCGGTACGCCAGTGGGTTCATCTAATGATACAAGAGGAATGGAAAAACACAAAAGAAGATAATCTCTTGCCGGAAGCTTACATAATAGATCAAGAGATGGCTGAGGCGCAGCATCTGCAGCAGTTTGAATGATAAGCCTTCTTGCCAAATGGATAGAATGTGAGCACAATCGAGACCCGCTATAAGACAAAACCACTCCTTACATTGGAGTGGTTTCTTTAATAAAACTTCTCTTTATTAAGATTTACACAATAGTAACTGTTGCAAAATCATTTCCAGACCAAAGATTAAAGCTATAACCCGTTTCGAGTAATTGCCAAGGTGCTTCGTCAACGATAAAAGCCACATCTGCATATGTATCCCACGTATTATTTATCAATATGTTTTGTTATCCTTACTAACATAGTCCATGTGTCTCCATAAAAGGTCTTATCTTTGATTTCGCCGTAGTGTACAACTATGTCTCTTATCCATTCGTTTACTGGAAATCGACTCGGGTCTTTTTCCCAATTAATAAAGGCTTTTACAAACCTTCTGTTCACGAAGACTTCCCTAAATCGTGTTTTCGATTCACACAGTCGCCCATCCTCCTTCATTTGAATACATTAATTTAAAGGCAATGAAGGGGGATTTGTTTGTGTCTAATCAGCAGTTCAATACCGTTTCCACAGAAGAATCTCGTCCGACAGGCTACAGCGGTTGGATTGCATATACGTCGAATCGCGGCGGACATTTCGATATTTGGCTGTATCGCCCTCTAGCTATCGTCCATTTTCCGCTTACGCAGGGATTAGGTGAAGAATATTCTATTCCTTACTGGTCTCCGGACGGCAGAAAAATAGCATTTATCGGAAAGCAAAACATCGTTTACTCCCTTGATCTAAGCATAGGTACATTAGCGCGGATCGACCAAATCGAGCCCTATACTCTGCTGGATTGGAGCCCGAATAGTCAATTGTTAAGCTATGTCAAAAACGGTCGGATCGTCATCTACAATACATTTCCCCATTCCAGCCAGATAGTCACCCAGCCTGGATCCAGCGACGTCCAGTGGTTCGCTACCGGGCGGGAGCTTCTCTTCGCAGCGCCGGATGCAGCCGGCATCAGCCAGCTTTTTCGCATGAATATCGATGGAACGGCAAAAAGGCAACTCACGCAAAATATGGAAGGGCCGCTTAACCACGTTAGGCTTTCTCCTGACGGAACCTTTGCGCTCTATACATCGCCCGGCGCGAGTATTTCTATTATCACAACCGTAGATTTAGCCACAGGCCAATCCTATACGTTAGAGGGCGGGCCACTCGCCAAAAATTATTTTCCCGAATGGGCACCGAACGCTATCGAAATCGCCTACAGCGCAACAGTCTTTGATGATCGGGGCTATTTCTCGTACATTCAGACAGACAGCCGGATCGGCGGAAATCAATTAACGCGGGCGATTTCCAATTGCTTCGCCACGCCAGTCAGTTGGTCACCTGATGGGCATCAGATTGCATACTTGTCTGATTGCGAAAACGAACAACCTTCGAATCAAATTTGGACTCTGGATTTGAGGCATCCAGTCCCAATCAAGATTATTGAAGGAGGCCATATCACTGCACTTCAATGGTCTCCGACTATCATTTCAGAGCTTCCTCCCAAAGTGTATTCGAATTCGCTCTACCACGTCCGCTTTCCATACCCGGCACACTGGCAAAAAGTAAGTGGAGAACGATACGAAGGAAAGGATGGTTTTTTCCAAATCTCCGCGATTTCATCTGACAGCCGAATTGAGGAGGTTTGTCGTTTGGAAGCTTTTCACCCATTACGCCCTTATGGTTCCAAACCTCAAATTATCATGACATCGATACAAAATCAGGTGGCTTGTTTCATATACCCTTCTGCCGATCAACCGGAAGACATGAAGAAGCAGTTAGCTCTCATTGTGAAATATCCGCATCCGATCCAAATCGGCGAAACATCCTACAACTATTTCATTCTATGGGCGGACTACAATCACATCAATCAATTGGCAAGGCAACTAACGTTTATTTGATTAAATCAATATGGAAGCACTATGGTCGATTCGACTACAGGATCATCACAATAAAAAATGAAAGGGCTTTTGGTTCTAGATACACAAGATTAATTTTTTTAGCCTGATAGACGAACTTCTTACCCCCGTCACTAGACTGTTTTCCATCTAGCCTTAGATTACCTTCTTAAAAAAATTAACTCGCAATCATTATGCTCCCATACATCAAACAGATTTCCATCTAACTCCTCAAAGACAAAAAACTTACCATAAATACCTTCATCGCTGATATCTCTCACTGTAA
>NZ_JBFUHJ010000224.1:0-8488 GCF_056402455.1 Paenibacillus sp. P4_A7
TCCTTCATCCTATTGTATAAATTTATGTCAGCTTGTAATCGTTCAAGTGAGTATAACGCTCTCCTTTCAGTTTTATTTTTATCTCCTGTTTTTTCTTTGAATTGTTTATGGATTGTTCTAAGCCAGTAAACATCAGTTAGAACATGGGAAAGATAYCCGAGAATGAAATTCCTGCAACTACTATTTGTGTACATGGATGAATTAAGAAACGTCCTACAATGTTCAATAATATCGTATCCTGAGGGCAACGTGTTGATTGGTATTAAGTTTAAATGCGTATTGTTCTTTTCTTCTTTACTTGCATTCTCTCTCATATGTATACTATCGGGAGCAATACTACCAAGTAAAAATTCTGGTTGTACTTCTTGATTAATATGTTCAAAAAGTTTCACTGACACTGTAAGATGAACCATTGAATATGGCAAATCTTCACCTCGTTAATTTTTTTTTATTAACTATTAGGAATCAGGCAATATTTTACAGTAGATTGTTTTGAGATGCCAGAAAAATATAAGGTACGATGGATATACTTAGAAACGTTGTTACCATCAACCTGCCCGTACTTCAATGAAAAATAGGAGCAAGCTGCCGCGGCAACTGCTCCAAGGTTCGTTGAACTATCGTTCCCCGTTAGCAATATTAGATGGTATCGCCTTGCTTTTATTTTTCCTTATCTGATCGAACCATGAGGAAGCACAGCATGTACACCTCGAACTCCATTAACTATTTGTGTAATCCTTAAATCAACGACAAGACTTGCTAAAGCTAGAGCTTCTTTACGTTCAAACCCAAATATTTCTTTCATAAGGTTTAACATGCCTTCTAGAGCGATTATGGTTGCTTCGTTTAAATCTTCATGAAAGCCCATTGTTATCCACGCCGTAAGAGTTTTTGCTCGTGGCATAGTTAAAGAAATATCTTCTCTAACAGAGAATGTAAGGTCCACCAATTCCATTGGACACTCTAATGCAGGACTTCCGACTTCTCCATCTCCTTGTATGGCATGACCGTCACCGACTGAAAATAACCCCCCTGAAACAGGGACTGGAAGATATAAAGTGCTTCCTGCGATCAATTCTTTGCAATCTATATTTCCGCCACAAGAGCGGGGTGTGAATGTTGAATGAATACCAGGTTCATCAGGAGGCATCCCCATTACTCCCATAAAGGGACGTAATGTTACCTTGTGTCCATGATCGCTTGTTCCTATCATTGATGTTGCGTTTAACTTCCAATTAAGATGAAATTCCTCACCATCTGCAATACCTAAGCTTTTATTTATAGGACTCGGAAACCCACCTGCACTATTCCATCCCCATGAACCAGGATGAATTTCATTAATTTTTATTTCAAGTACAGTACCAGGCTCAGCTCCTCGAATAGCAATAGGTCCACAAAGAGCGTGACCACCATCACGAGGACGTTCCCTTGGTTCGAATCTTTTACATACGCCCGGGGCTGAAAACGGTTCTAGTCCCCATCCTGCGTCAAGAGTGCTGTATCGAACGGCATCCCCAGAATCAATAGTTAAAATAGGTTCGAAATCGCGTGAGAAAGAGCCGTGCAATGTAGATCTTTCAGGGTTAATTGAATAATGGACCATTATTTTCCCTCCTACAATGTAATCCCTATTATGCTTATTTTAATTGAAGTATAAGGTTAAATTTCACAGAAATTGTGTGGCAATTGTGAGTTTCCTTGTTTAGCATTACTGCCCGCTAGCGTAACGATTGGGCACAATCATCTCTTGATGACCCCAAAGATCAATGTTATCATAAAAATGAAGTAGTTCTTTTGTTTAGAGACCGTACCTTTGCGAGAGGGCGGTCTAATTTTTTGCCAAGTTTCCGATAAAAAATAATTTATCTGGCTCTATCTCATCTGCGGCTCCATCCATTATCCGTCTCACACTATCCAATGTTTCCTGAAGCGACAACCATTCTCCAAGCTTTTTGGTATAGGGTTCTGCGACATAAAACGGTTGAGTCAAAAAGGCCTCCAAGCGTTTCCCTCGGTGGTAAGTTTGTACATCCGTTTCCGGCAGTTTTTCTAAACCTTGGTTATCAACTAGAAAGCGCAATTCCCGATAACGGCGAAGCAGCTTCCGAGCCCGCTGTTGGATCATAAGATGAGTTGCTTCCAATTGGGCTCCTTCCAATACCGTTGATGTGGACACTACCGGATCTACAGCCGGAAAAAATCCTCGCGATGTCAGATCAGCGTCAAATCGAAGAAGTGTATCCAGTGGACCATATGGAACATCTTCGTCAGGAGCATTAAAGCGAGTATCAACAAGGGCAACCGTCAAGGGACGAGCACCGGCTTCGTTAAGCCGCTCTCGCAAGACTTGTAATTCACCGGATATGACTGTTGCTCGATCAGCACCAAGAATTACATCATGTTCCGAACGTAAGGTGGCTACTCGCTCGAATACTTCCTCCATTGAGCCGCAAATAAAATCCGATTGAGGCAGTACATCTGCTATGCCATTCTTGATCTGAAATTTGTCCTCATCTTCGTATAGCGGTTCCCAGAGAATTGTCGTGTAGCCGCGTCGTTTAACCCGATTAAACAGCTCAGCCAACATAACCAGTTGCCCCATCCCGTAACTTGCCACTAAGCCAACGGTACCGCCTCGAACTACAGGCGCCAACAAATCCAAAACTTTAACTCCTGTTTCGATCATTGTAGCCCCACTCCCTCTAATAATCAATTCGTCGATACTGCAATTCGCAAGAGACGCAAGAATCGCAAGCGTTCGTACTTCCGCCCTTCCCACAGGAATTTTTCCCGTGCATAGGTTAGAAACCGTTGCTGGCCTTAACCCTGCAGCGCGAGCCGCCGTTGTAAGATTCGGGATACGGCGACGTAAAAGCGAAACATTGAGTTGTAATTCATCATTCATATTTATCACCTCCTTTACTCTATACAGTAATTCAAATTACTCCAAAGCGCAATATATTTTCTGGAATTTTTTTCTTAAATAATGTGATACGAACAAAAAGCCGCTCAATGGCGGCGGATTTATAACCAATTGCTAATGAAATCTACACGTTAGCTCAACGAAGCTGCCGTAGAGGCTTCGTCTTGTTAACTGTTACGCTATAGTTCCCAGTTAGCTTAATCGTTATCTTGCTTTACCGATCATCAAAGCATGATAGTTCGAAACCTTTAGACCTCTTGGAGTTGCATGCTGAAGAAATATATCTTCCACATCTTTCAGGCATTCTTGCCAAACGATTTTCTTCAATGATTCTTTCTGGCCAAAACATTTCTTAATCAGTACATCCTCGGGTCTAGATAGGTATTCAACTTCTTCAAATATCTGCAGATCAACTTTCTCTAGATTACTTTCAGATAGTTGGCGTTCAAACTTCGCTTTAATATCGTTAAGGTAATTGTCTGGAAATGGTGAGTACAACCCTGGGAAGAGACTTCGAAGCCCTCCGTCAGTCAGAATGATACAATCCCAACGACACACCACCTGGTTTAATGATCCGATGGCCTTCCTGTGTTCCCTTATGGAATAGCCATGGCCCCTTCTTCGTGTAGATGACGTCAAAGGAGGCATCGGTAAACGGTAATGGTTTATCGGCATCCACGACTAGAAATTTTATGGATTCGCCAAGATCCTGATTTGCTGATTCAATGTATCCGTCGATGACGTCGATACCCACGACTTCTTTTACTTTGTGAGCAAACAACTTCGTAAATTCACCGTGACCACAGCCTACATCTAATACTCGTTCGCTCCCATCGAGGAAGGCCGCAATTTTTTCTGCAAAGATAACCTCGGCACGCGGTTGGTCAAACATAGACTTCCAGGGATACTTGTATCCTCCGGTTTCTAACGCCAAATTTGCATGCCACTCTGATGATTGCGGCGGTATCCAATCGGGATGATTCATTGGATCAAACAATAGTTTCGTCACGTCAGAAGCTCCACTCGAAAGTATCTATCACTATGAATACAGAAGATTATGTAATTCGTTCCAATTGAGCTATCCTGCTCGTTAGCTTAACAAAGAAAAGGAGCAGCTGCCGCAGCAAACTGCAATGCGGTGTTTATATGCTGCACCCGACTTCTTCGAGATACATTCACACTGCTTTTCTGTTTCTATTTTTACTCTAGTAATGTATATTTTAGTTAAGTCTTCTTTTAAACGTCACTTATTTATTACCGAGTTGTTCCGCCAAACCGATTAGAAGTCCTTCATTTCCACGAATGTAGCAGAGMCGATACGAGTCCTCGTACTGAACCACTTCGCCAACGAGCTGAGCACCATACTTAGTGAGTCTGGATACCATTTCGTCAATGTCTTCAACGGTGAACATGACGCGTAGATAACCGAGGGCATTTACAGGAGCAGTTCGGTGATCTGATATAGTAGGTGGGGTGAGAAATCGCGAAAGTTCAAGTCGGCTGTGGCCATCTGGGGTAACCATCATAGCAATCTCTACACACTGTGAACCCAGCCCGGTTACGCGACCAGCCCATTCACCTTCGACAGTAGCTCGCCCTTCGAGCTTCAAGCCAATCTCCTCGAAGAAAGAGATTGCGTCATCAAGGGATTCTACAACGATGCCAACATTGTCCATTCTTAGTAATTTGTTTTTTGCCATAGTTTTATCTCCTTWTGTGTACAAATTTATTACCTGATCMTCTTCATATTTATTCTAGCAAGAATTACTAATTCCTTCCAAACGATTAACATCTTGTCACAGTTCAWGATAACAAWGATAAATCACAGTATAGTAAAATGTGAAATTTGGTTTTCGGATATGTCATATTAACTTTTATTCTACGAAATTCAATTCGTAATTACCGTAATAAGATCGTTTTACGTAATAAAATTACGTAGATACCCCTTTTCTAAACTCCTAATATTTTTATACTTTAACAATTCGGAGTTACGATATTATCTCCTGCTTATTATTTTTGATCAGTCAAGTAGAATGCAGGCCTACCATTTTGTAGGTTTGACCTGCAAGCCCTCACAGATCCGTACGTCAGACTGTCTAACAATTAAAGAAAAATCTTTTTTTTGGCATGAAAATGTATGTCCTTTGTCGAATCTTTATATCAAAGGAGATGAGCGCGTATGCCTTATATCGAAGGTGAAGATAGACATCAAATTCATTTACTGCCAAATACATTGGACGACTTTGTAGAAGAAGAAAATCCTGTACGAGTCATCGATGCTTACGTCGACAGCTTAACCCTGGAAGCATTGGGATTTCATGTGTATTCGGGCACCAAAGTGGGGCAAAAGCCGTATCGCCGGAAAGATCTTCTTAAGCTCTATCTTTACTGTTATATGAACGGCATCCGTTCCTCTCGCAAGATGGAAACTGAAACGAAAAGAAACATTGAACTGATGTGGCTAATTGGCAAGCTCCAGCCAGACCATTGCACTTTATCTGCATTCATGAAGAATAACCAAAAAGCTATAAAAAAGCTATTTAAAGAGTTCACCTTGATGTTAAAAGGTTTCGGTCTGATAGATGGTCAACTTGTCGCGATTGATGGCACAAAATTAAAGGCGAACTGCTCTAAAAAGCAACACTATAATGCCAATATTGTCAGTAAGAAGCTAGAATATGTCGATGAAAAAATCAATGTATACTTGCGTGACTTTTTAATGGAGGACAATCGCCAAAAAAAGCAGGAAATCACGGAAAAGTTAGAAGTCTATCAAGAGAGAATGCATAAGTTGCAGCTAATTAAACAAGAGCTCAAGGTAACAGGTGAAAACCAGCTTTGTGTTACAGATCCGGATGCCAAATCAATGAAAAACAACGGAAAGCATGAAGTTTGCTTCAATATTCAAACTGCGGTGGATAGCAAGTTTAAACTCATTGTGGACTGCGATACGGTCAATGATGTTAACGATCAAGGGCAGCTGTCCAATATGGTGCAGAAAACAAAGCAAATTTTTCGTGATCAACAAACCATAATTTTGGCTGATACAGGCTATTATAATTTTCTTGAAATCATCAGCGTTGTTAACGAAAGCACCGATCTCTTAATTAAGCCCCAAAAGGGAAAGCATAACAAAATATCTAGTGGATTTGATAAAGAGAATTTTGAATATGATGCCGTAAACGATAAATATATTTGCCCGTTGGGTTATCAATTACCTTTCAAATGGAACGGAAAACAAGATGGGAAAGAGTATAAGCGTTACACTTGCGAAGCCTACGATATTTGCGGACAAAAAGATTCCTGCACATCTGCCAAAGGCGGGAGATCGGTAACTAGGTTTAAAGACGAAGCAGTGATTGAAAAGATTACCGAAAATACGCGCATTCAAAGTAATATTTATAAGCAAAGAGGGGCAATCGTAGAGCACCCTTTCGGGACGATGAAACGTCATTGGGGCTATACATACTTTTTAACACGAGGGTTGGCATCAGTAGGCACTGAGACCAATCTAATTTGTCTTGCCTATAATCTCAAGAGAATGATCAAAATAAAGGGCGTGAAGGAGCTCATAGGTCTCTTCAGAGACCGAGCCCGTTCGAAATCTTACATACCCGGCTTTAATATGAGAAAAATTGCATAAGCCCACGTTTTAAAACATTCTGAACAAACAATTGCTAGACAGTCTGACGTGCCCAATTAAGGCATACGGCTCTTCAAATCATCTTACTGAACAAAGGCCTTAGCCTTGCGTTTCCCATAGATATTCACATAAATGCGAGGTTCCGGTAATGGGTTTCGTTTTAGGAATTGGTTGAAGCTCTCCCAATTAAAGCTTTGTTTCTGGCTTCTGCGGTTTAGCCATTTCATCAGCGCCTTTTCTATCTCTCTCTTAAACTTGACTAGATTCGGGTGGTTATCCGTGATCCCATAATATCGGTAATGTCCGGTTAATTTCTTGCGAATCGTTGCCATTAAGATTTCCAACTTTTCATGGCGATGCTGCTTCATCCAAATCCCGAACGTCTTAACTTTATTCTTGTATTTCTTTGCGCTTGTTTTGCGCTTTACCCGGAAGGATGTCCTCYTCGCATTCTTGCTGCAATAATGAGTAAAACCTAGGAAATCAAAAGTTGATGGTCTTCCACCACCATTCCTTTTGTACCACTCTTCCGCATAGCTTCCAAAACGAATAATCTTCGTTTTCTCTTCCGCAATGCTCAGGTTGAACTCTTTTAACCGTTGGATAAGTGCCTCATAGAAYTCTTTCGCATCTGTCTCGTATTGAAAGCAGCAAACAAAATCATCTGCATATCGCACCATGAATGCTTTCCCGTGGCTCTGCCCCTTTATCCTTTTCTCAAACCATAGATCGAGTACGTAGTGGAGATAAATGTTAGCGAGCAGTGGTGAAATAATCGATCCCTGCGGGGTYCCTTCYTCCGTTGGCTCCASGCGCCCCTCTTCCTGTACACCCGCTTTTAACATTCTGCGAATGAGTTGGAGGATATTAGGGTCTCCGATGCGAAGTGTCAGAAACTTTAACAGCCACTCGTGATCTACGTGATTGAAGAAACCGGAGATGTCCGCATCCACGATGAATTGGATCGATTGTTTGTCAATGATCTGATCCAACTGGATTAAGGCTCCATGACAACTTYGTTGCGGGCGAAATCCGTAGGAGCAGTCTAAGAAGTCTTGCTCATAGATCTGCTGCAGCACCTTATTTAACGCCGATTGCACGATTTTATCTTCATATGCCGCTATGCCTAATGGTCGTTTGCTTTTCTCATCCTTTGGGATGTATGTTCGGCGCGCCGGTTGCGGTCGATATCCCTTCCGCTTGAGCCGCCTTACCAAATCCTCGAGGTTTTCCTCCAAYAGCCCGGAATACTTCGTCTTGGTCACTTGATCTACCCCKGTGGCTTTGTTTGGATCCAGTTCTTCATGGCACTGTCTCAACAGTTCCATATTCAGCAAGTGGTACATTGATGTGAATTGTTCTTTGGGTTTTCTTTTCGCAATTTCAGCTATTCTTGCTAATTTTGTTTCCATGTGTTCGCCTACCCCTGTGTGTAGTTCATGTTTCCTTAGCGAGAGTGATAATTTGTAACCCCCTTCCAGTCGCCCTTCGGGCAACTGTACTATGAAGTTATCCGACTTCCTATCGTGCCTTTTGAACGTCCTTCCTTCCCGGGTTGTCCGTTCATACTGCGGTAATTTTCCTAAAGAGTACTCGTCTGCCGCAGAACCGATAGGATCTCTCAAGATCCCATGTCATCATTGTCTAGCATGCCCTGCTCTCTGACCCCGGGAAAGGGGTAAGCAACTCGCCTGTTACGCTGCTTATCCTGTAGTCTTCCGAGAGTTTAAAATCCGTCGACCTTCCCATTTTTGCAGTTCTTTCGAGGCTCAATCACACGGCCTACTATCTGACTGTCTACGCTTAAACCGTAAGGTTACCCTTAAAGCTCCAAGACTCGCTATTGGTGACCTGGCTAGAGTCTTCCCAAGCAGGATTTCCACCTGCTAAATGACATGACTTAACTTGACGCACTTAAACTA
>NZ_JBFUHJ010000225.1:0-8446 GCF_056402455.1 Paenibacillus sp. P4_A7
AAATACACCACCAACAGATAATATCTTTTTCTTCATACTCATTCGCCAACTTCCTCTCATCCTGTTTTTTTAGCATCTATTGCTATTTTAATAGACCTAACTACCTCCCAAAATCCGATTGTTTAACAGTAAGCTTTTTCTATACATATTTTATAATTTCTGCGGCTTCAATTCTGTAACCTCGATTACATTTTGTAAAAAGAAAGGGAAAAACGTGCGAATAGCCAACACTTGCATTCCCTATTTGATTAAAAGTCGAGAAAGATTGAAATCCGCACCGTTCATCGTAAACATCGTAAAACCCGAAAAGTGTTGAAAACAAAGGATTTCTACATATCGATTCGTTGCATTCCTATTACACACTCCACATGTGTTGGGTGCTGAGTGTCGGATACTTTCTAAAAAATAAAAGCGCCCGAACAGCCAGCACATCTTTTTCACAAAACCATACATTATCCAATTAGTTCATTCAAGATCTTGGACGTGCCAGCGAAACGATAATACAATTTCACCGTGCCGTCCTCTTTAACTTCAAACTTTTCAATAAAGCGGCTAATAGTTCACGATCGATAGTCTGGGTGGCTTGTAGCGGTTGTAGGGTTTCTCTTGAAAAATCTTCGGCAAGCTGCAGAGCGAATTTTATCTTTCCGCTACCTGGCGGAGCAGCCTCTTGTTCATTTGCAAAACCGAAGTGGAGCTTGAGTAAACAGCATACGCCCGATTATTCCTCACGGAACAATCGGGCGCATGCTGTTATTTCTTGACCTCCTGATAACGATCATTGTAAAGCTTCAGAGCCGTATTGATGTCACCCATTGCCTTCAGGTCGGAAACAAATTTGTCCCACTGGTCCATCCGCATCTTGCCAGCGATAAACTTTGTGATTGACTCCTCAACGAAGGTCGCCATCGGCGTCAGGATACTGCTCATCTCCAGCTTCTCGTCTTCAGTAAAGACTAGTGGCGGCATGTTCACACTTTCTCCAGGCGCGATCGACTCTTCGCCGTTTGCCTCATCCGTGTACAGCCAGTAGTTTCTATCCGTATATTCGCCATCCACATAAGCAGGAACCGTCTGCGTCAGTGGAATTTCAGCTTCCTTTTGCTGTGGAATAAACTGGATGCCCGAACGGACACTCATCGACATATTCACACCATAATTGGCCAGCTCCTGCATAGCCGAGGCAGCTCCCAAAATTTCCGGCTTGAACGTTTTCTCGCCATTCTCCTTCGTGAAGGTTACACCTTCAATACCCCAGTTAGCGAGCTCGACCATTTCATCTGAATACTGGTAGTCCAGCATTCTGACGACCAGCTCGGGATACTTGGTTTTCGCCGAAATGACTGTACTATACCAGGACGAAATTACTTTGCCCTTTATCTGGGAACCACCCTTCCACGAAACCTCACCCTTCAAGTTTTTCGGATGCGGAATAAGGCCCCACACAACCTCAGGATGCTCCGCGTTATTGTTCAGCTTCTCCTTCAAATCCAGTCCGAAGACGAAGGGGGCGATGAAATTTTTGCCACTAAGCATCTTGGCAATGGATTGGTCGCCGGTATTGATCGCATACTCCGGATCCAGCAGTC
Organism: Paenibacillus sp. P4_A7; assembly: GCF_056402455.1. Classification (NCBI taxonomy): domain Bacteria; kingdom Bacillati; phylum Bacillota; class Bacilli; order Caryophanales; family Paenibacillaceae; genus Paenibacillus; species Paenibacillus sp. P4_A7. The sequence goes on from NZ_JBFUHJ010000225.1 coordinate 1,590, forward strand.
CTTCTGCATAAAACTTTTGCAAATATGCGATGACGCCCTTGAAGCGATCATCATCCGCCAATGGTCCGTACACGAATTCCTCACCATTAAAGAATATACCGGTGCCTGAATGATTCATAGTGAGCAGAGTATTGATAATAGCCGTGCCACCGTACACATTCGTCAGTGGATAGGAATCCGGATAGAGCTCCTTAAGCTTCTTCGCTACCTCATACATTTCATCGAAGGTCGTCGGCGGCTTCAGGTCATGCTTTTGGAAGATATCGAATCGAACCCCAAAGACACCCTGAGTTCCATTATGATTTCCTTCACTTCCATCGGGGAAGCCATATATGCCTCCTTCGGTAGAAGCCACCTTATCCTCACCATACGGATCGCTATCAAGATACTTCTTAAAGTTTGGCATTTGATCCATATATTCCTTCAGGTTAAGCAGTTGCCCGTTGTCACCCAGATCGTGTACCTTGCCAATGTCATTTATGCCAAAAACGTCCGCAAAGTCACCACCGGCGATATAAGTCGGCATCTTCTCCAAATAATCCCCAAATGGTGCTTCCTCCCACTTAATGTCCAACTTCACACCTAGATATTTCTCCATCATTTCCTTCCACTTGTCTTGAACCTGAGTGCCCAATGGYGACTTGGAGAATATCGGATTGTACACTACCAGTTTCAGCACTTCCGGTTTTTCCCCGCTACCTTCAGCCTTGCCCCCATTGCCCTTGTCATCTGTGCTGCAGCCACTCAAAACAGCCATCAACGCGAAGATTGCCACTACCAGCGAGATCCCTAATCGTTTTCTCATGAACACAATTCCTCCTTCTATATCTTATCTTGATATGCAATCAACCTTTAATCGAACCAATCATGACCCCTTTTACGAAATAGCGCTGAATAAAGGGATAGATTAAAAGGATCGGCGCCATGGCAACCATGATCGCTGCCATCTGCAGGTTTTTCGGATTAATCCTGTTGCTTACCAAGAGAGCCTGGATTTCGCCATCTGTGTAACCAGATCCAAGATTTTCTTCAATTACGATCCGGCGCAAATACATTTGCAGCGGGTACAGATCGGAATCCTTCAAGTAGAGCAAGGCATTGAACCAACTATTCCAGTGGCCCACGATCGTAAATAAGGCAAAGGTAGCAAGGAGCGCCTTCGATAACGGGAGCGTGACCTTGTACCAGATGACGAAATCATTCGCCCCATCCATATAAGCGCTTTCACGGAGTTCTACAGGAAGCTGCTGAAAAAACGTCCGGAAAACAAAGACCGTGAATGCCCCGATCGCGCCCGGAATGATCATCACCCAGAATGTATTCATCATACCCAAATTTTTGACGACCAAAAAGGTTGGAATTAAACCTCCCCCGATAAACATCGTTACTGCCCAGTATACGGTCGCAAATTTACTGAGTACAAATTCACGGATTGCAAGCGTATAGGCTGCCAGCGAAGTGAGCGTCAGCGTAATGAGCGTCCCGACACCTGCATACAGGATCGTGTTACGATACGCCTTGAAAATTTCCCCGTCCTGAAACAAGTATTTATACCCTTCCAGGTTAAACCCCTTCGGTAGCCAGCTGACCTTGCCAGCCACGATCGCACTCGGAGCACTGAGCGAAATCGACAGCACGTTTATTAACGGATAGATCATTACAATCATCATCAAAACTATAAATGTATAGTTGGCGACGTCAAACAGACGGCTAGAGATCGATTCTTTATATCGCATAGTCCTAACTCCTTTACCACAAGCTATTCTCCGAAACCTTCCTGCTGATCCAGTTAGTCAAATATAACAGGAAGAAGGAAATGAGCGAAGTGAATATACCAATAGCAGCCGTGTAACTATATTGTCCACCCTCGATACCTTCACGGAAAATATAAGTATCCAATACGTCAGCCGTCTCATAGGTTAATGGACTGTACATCAGTAGGACCTTTTGGGCATCGGTCCCCATGATACCGCCAATGCTGAGAATGAACAGCAGCATTACGGTCGGCATAATAGCCGGGATCGTAATATACCAAACCTTCTTCCACCTTGTAGCCCCATCAATCGTAGCTGCTTCATATAGATCATTCGGAACACCTGCCAAAGCGGCCAAATAAATGATTGTGCCCCAGCCGATACCTTGCCATAAGCCCGAGCCGATGAACAGCGTCCGGAACCAGCCAGGTTCAGCGAAAAACTGAATAGGCATCTGTCCGAACCAGGCAACAACTTCATTAAACAAACCCGTCTCAGAAGCAAACACCTTCAACATACCTACAATAATAATGGTAGAAATAAAATGCGGCAGGTAGGAAATCGTTTGCGCAAGTCGCTTGAACCAACTGTGCTTGATCTCATTGAACAGTAGCGCAAGCACAATCGGTGCGGGAAACGTCCAAAGGAAGCTAAAGACCCCCAGCAAGATCGTATTTTTCAGAATGCGCGGACTAAATGGGTTTTTGAAGAACATCTCAAACCATCTCAGCCCCACCCAGTCGCTCCCCCAAATACCTTTCGCTACGTTATACTTCTTGAAAGCAATAACAATTCCAGTGAGCGGAATGTAATGAAAGATAAATGTGATCAACATAGCCGGCAAGAGCATCAGGATCAGCACCCGTTGCTGGAGCAATCGTTTCCAGAACGACTTTCCTGTACGCTGCTGTGTAGTCTGCACTTTCCGAGGGGCCTTCACCCCATTTGGAACCGCTACCATTTTCAAGAACCTTCACCTCCTTTCGTGGGCAGATCTTCATTTGTCCAAGATATTGTTCAAATGTATCGCCATCGTAGCATCGCCCATAAATAGGAAACAATCATCCGATTTTGTGTGGCCTTGTCTTCGTGTTTTAGTATGGTGTGGCATCCATCAAAACCTTACTAGCATTGACCTTTTGATGGTCAATCACCAGATTTAGTGAAAGCGTTATCACAAGAATGGTAGATCGATATTGACAAAAAAAATAGCCCTGGTCCAGCACTTACAGGACCAAGGCCACTTGATTGAACATGGTATACGATCAGAATCAGACAGAGGGAAATCGCTGCCTGTCATTTCATGGGCTCGCCCAGCGTGTGAACCAGCTTCTTGAACTCTCCAGGCGTGATGCCCACGATCTTCTTGAAGGTGCGGATGAAAGTATTCGCCGACTCAAAGCCGACCGAGAGCGCAGCCTCATTCACCGATAAATTCTGCTCGGTCAGCAGAAGCTTCGCTTTCTCGACCCGCACCCGGCGTACATAATCAACGAAGTTCGTCCCCGTAGCCTTCTTAAAGTAATGGGAGACATAGGTGTACGACAGCTTCACCTCATCTGCCACCCGATCTAGATAGACATCATGCATGTAATTCTGTTCGATGTAATCGATAATAATCTGCTTCAGATCTGTCTTCTCGTCAGCGTACTGCTCTGACAAATCAACAAACCGCTCAATCAGCAGCCGGTTCATCAGGGAGACATTAAAAATATCGCGATAATAGCGGATAAAAGCGCTGATCTGCTGCTGCGAGCCTTCATCCCGCTGTCCTTCCCGGCTATTGAGCATAATGACATACAGATTCAGTAAATAGTAATGCATCTCATGCTGCCGGAATATGGATTTGCTCTGGTTTTTGGTCCATAATTCCGTCAAAAGGAGTGGAATAGCCTCAGCATCCCCGCTTGTGACTAGCATCATCAGTTGTTTCTCCTCCTGGATATTCAGATCGAAGGAGCCCTCCTCCTGCAGCTCATCGTCTACAGTCGCAAAGCCAATTCTCCACCCCTCGCCCAGTTTCATAACCTGCTGCTTGTGGAATACAGAACGACTCTCCTCATACGCCTCCCGCAGGTCATCCAGTTCTGTGTACACATTGCTGATCCCCATGATCATGAATAGTCCGGGAGCATGCCAGACCTTGAGCTTCTCAATGAGAGCAGAGGCAACCTCTACGGCAGGGTCAACCTGGACAAAATAGGTGCGCTCCTTGGCGTACATATTGATGGTCGTGAAGGTGAAGGAGGCGCCCAGCAAATATTCGAATTGCCTTACCGCTCCCGCAGCATGATGGCCTTCTCCATCCTCCAGAATAATGGTAACCACCAGATAATGCTGCCCTGTCTCTGCCGCGTAAAGCATATTTTTCAAATCATGATCCAATTCGTGACCCAGCATCAGTTTGTTCAGAAAGCTCTCCTGCACGAGCTTCTCCTGCTTCTTCAGGTATCCACCTACAGAATGCAGTTCCTCTTGGAGGCTTGATATCGCCTGATCGAGCAGTGCGTACTCATTCGTCACCCAAGCACTGCCCTGGCCACCAATATTCAATTTACCCAGCATATTGCGCAGGGGCCGGTATACTTCCGCATTCATGAGCATGAACAGCAGCAGACAGAACACCATAAATACAGTCAGCAGCAGGATCGTATAATTATTGATCTGCTGATTCTTCTGGGCAGCCACACTACTCGTATGACCAATAATAAAGTGGAAATGATCGGAGCTGCTGGTCATGAACGAATATACACTGTCTGGAGAACGACGTTCCAAGATGTCGACCACTTCGTCCAGGGATGCCGGTTTGGAGATAAAGCGTAGATCGTGCTCCGTCCCTGATACGATATTCAATTCCCGGTCCAGTACAAGAACCTTCGTATCATCCCGGGAGGTTACCGACATTAGCGCCCGATTCTCCGCCTCTCTGTCCGTAACGACGTAAATCGCCATATCCCGCAGCGAATACAGATACATATTGGCCTGGGCGTTCATATAGCTGATGGGCTGCAACATGATATTCCCCTGATTGGTTCTGTCCTCAGACATTGAGCTTACCGTTCTCCTGGACCCCTCATCCAGCTTCTCATAAAACACTCTGGTCGACATGATCCCTTCTGTCCCGAGCACAATTTCCGACTGCTTAAAACGGATAAATATATCATGGATATCACTCCGGGCATTCCTGAAGCTGCGTATATTGCTGCGCACATTCGCCAGCTGCATGTAGGTATCTGCATCGTATTTTTTCGTATAGGAGAGGGAAACGATGGAGCGATCATACGTATATTGATACATAATTCGTTTGATAGACTCCATCGTGTCATGGGTCAAATTGACGATGCTGACCATTTCCTTCTTGTTGGATGCCTGAATCTCCTTCTCGACCACTTTTATAAAATACAAATTATTTATGTAAGCGAATACAATTAGAAACAACAGCACTATAATCGTGATCCGTAACAGCTTCATCACAACATTGGAGTCCCGGGTTAAACGGTAGTGCCAGCTTTTCAACGATAATCATACCTTTCCATAACGAACAAAATGAAAGCGTATTCAATATGACGTGAATGATAAGACTCAATCAACCTTGCTTGCTTCTGTTAGTGTGAGATAAATGGTAATTCATAGTATATGCTACTTAAATATGTGTGCAATCTCTACTAAGCATTTTAATATAGAATGGCTGCTTAGTACAAGGAGCAATAATGTTAACTACCATAAAACTACTAAATTGTAATAGTATATATCAAATCATCCTTCATATAATCCTCAGATTTTCTTCAGGCTCCCTATGAACAAAATTACAATTTTTAACATGACKCTAGTGCACAACAGAACCAGCGAAGCGCTCTCCCAGACTGAGCTTGGCCCCAAGGTACCTTCCAACATACAATAGAATCATTTTCAATCTACGAAAATAGAGCAAGCTTAAGCACTTTCTCTCCTAATGCTTAATAATTAATCAGGTAAATGAGTTATTCAATGCATCCTCACAACCGACACACATCACTCCACATGTGTTAATTTGAAGAAAACAAATAACCATCTACAATCCCTCCGTCGCTTCGATTCTTACGAGTTTTATTTCCTACGTTGCAACACAAGAGTAACGGTAGAATTATATCCTTCTCAGCATCTGGGTAAACCAAAAGCTCCTATCTCTTTGGCCTAATAGACCAGATAGGAGCTTTATATAATAAGCTTATGGATAAACGCGATTCGGAAGAATTTTTAGCCAAATCTCAGTTTCTTTATCCTTTTTGCTGTAGTCATGATAATTAGTTGCTTCAAGGACATCTCTGTAATGCCACTGTTCTGGCTTGTTATCCGGCCACTGCTTCGCGTCTTTGTGAATGTCTTTGGTCTGGACATGTCGATCTAATACACTATTGATTAAGGTCATGGCTTCAGCACGTGTGATGTATTGATCAGGCCTAAAGGTCTTATCCGCATACCCCTTTATCCAGCCTTTGTTCACAGAGGATGCAATGTACTTCTCTGCCCAATGACCACTGATATCTGTAATGAAATCATTAGTTCTTTCATCTAGTTTATCAAATCTCGAAGCAATTGCAGCGAACTCTGCTCTAGTTATATACTGTCCCGGTGCAAATGTTCCATCTGGATAACCATTTATTACTTTGGCTTTATTCATCGTAGCAATGTATTTGTTAGACCATCGATCACTCGTCACATCAGAGAAAGAATGCGTGTTAGAAAGATAATCTTTGCGGCTGTTATCTTCCATTAATCGGTAAAAAATAGTGGCAACCTCTTCACGATCGATATTATTTTCGGGCTTCACCATTCCATCTGGATAACCAATTATATAGTCGAAATGACGATCATACTCTAATTTAGGCGGCTGTATAACAGGAGGCGTTGGCGTTGGCGTTGGCGTTGGCGTTGGCGTTGGTGTTGGTGTCGGTGTCGGTGTCTGTGTCGGTGTTGGTGTTGGTGTTGATATTGGCGTTGGTGTCGGTGTTGGTTTAACTATAATTGTAATCGTCGATAAATATTCATCGCCACCTTCACCAGTTAGGACGAAGACTGTGAATGTATCCGTACCTGTATAATTCGCTTCTGGCGTATATGTCC
>NZ_JBFUHJ010000226.1:0-8429 GCF_056402455.1 Paenibacillus sp. P4_A7
GGTGTTGGTGCTGAACAAGCAAAAAAACGGGGTCTCAAGGGGGCAGTACCGCATGGTCTTAAGTACAATCTTTATCGTTTTACAAGTGTTAATGGCGTCTATCGCGGTGTATCAATTTGGTCTCTCCATTTTTGGTTTTATGAAAAACAAAAGCCGGAAGTATCACGCGCCTCAAAAATCATTTGCTGTACTTGTCGCAGCCCACAATGAAGAAAAAGTGGTTGCAGCTTTGATTGAGAACTTAAAACAGATGGACTACCCAGAGGAACTATACGATATTTTTGTTATTTGCGATAACTGTACGGACGGAACGGCTGACATAACGCGCAGCCACGGCGTACACGCATGTGAAAGAACCAATCAGCATTTACGAGGTAAAGGCTACGCGATTGAGTGGATGCTTAAGGAACTATGGAGCATGCCAAGACAATATGATGCAATTGTTATGTTTGATGCGGATAACTTAGTTAATCGTGACTTCTTGCAGCTAATGAACAATGATTTATGTGAGGGACACCAAGTTATTCAAGGTTATTTGGACACAAAAAACCCAACAGATTCATGGGTTACTGCAGCTTACGGCATCACTTACTGGTACTGTAATCGCTTGTGGCAGCTTTCCAGAACGAATTTGAAAATGAGTAATTTTCTAGGCGGTACTGGAATGTGCTTTGACTCTGCACTTCTAAAGGACATGGGTTGGGGTGCGACAAGCTTGGTAGAGGATTTAGAGTTCTCTATGCGCTGTATTCAACGCAATATCTATCCTATCCTTAATTATGATGCGAAAGTATATGATGAGAAGCCTGTTACATTCAAAGCTTCTGCACGTCAACGCTTGCGCTGGATGCAGGGACATTTTAATGTCGCTAGGAATTACTTCTTTCCACTGCTATGGGCAAGTATTAAAGAGCGTAATTTCGTTAAGTTCGACTCAGCTATTTACACGGTATCAGTCTACAACACACTTCTAGGGTTCCTACTTACGCTGGTGATGTGGGTCGATATGGCGATTCCTCAATTTAATGCGCTGAATTCGGTTTATAGTTACTTACCTTGGTGGGTTATGGCTATCGCGATTTTTGCAGGAGTCATTCAATTCCCGCTAGCTATGATTCTTGAGGGAGTTAGATCATGGAAGCTGTACGCTTATCTGTTAACATTGCCAATCTTCCTAATCTCTTGGTGGCCAATCACCTTCTATGCCTTCTTCACGCAAAATAACAAACAGTGGAGCCATACGGAGCATTCGCGTGTTATACGGTTGGAAGAAGTTCAGAACAAGCAGCTATAACTCGGAAGAGGGAATAGAGCAGAATAAAAGATTGTTGCAGTTTGAGATTGACATTTCTTTTCGGGCTATGGTATAGTAACAAAGTAAAATTTCAACTAACTTAATGACGCACAAGCAGAAGCACCCGCTTCTCACCTTTCGGCTAAGGCTGGCTGGTTAGCGATAATCGATTAGCCATTCCTCTGAAGAGATGAAGCGGCATTAAAGTACGGTTATGAGATGCGGGTTCGAGCGAACCCGCATCTTTTTTATTTTGTGTAACTATGAAGGAATCTAATTTGGAGGTGGCACGTTATTAGCAGAGAACATCAAATCAATGATGAAATCCGGGCCAGAGAAGTGCGCTTAGTAGGCGCTGAAGGCGAGCAAATTGGTATTAAATCAATTCGCGATGCACTGCAGCTTGCAATTGAGCTGAATCTGGATCTGGTTAACGTCGCACCGACGGCTAAACCGCCGGTATGCCGCATAATGGACTATGGAAAATTCCGTTATGAGCAGCAGAAGAAAGAAAAGGAAGCACGCAAAAACCAAAAGATTGTTGATCTTAAGGAAGTGTGGTTCCGCGCTAACATTGAGGAAAACGACTACCAAACGAAATTCCGTAACGTTGTTAAGTTCCTTAATGAAGGCGATAAAGTGAAAGCATCCGTTCGATACCGTGGTCGTGAGATTCAACATGCTGCAATCGGACAAAAGATTTTGGATCGCCTCGCGAAAGAGGTTGCTGAGATATGTAACGTAGAACGCGCTCCTAAGCTGGAAGGCCGGAGCATGATTATGATTTTGGCACCCAAAACCACTAGTTAACAACTGGATGATAAACCTTAAGGAGGAAAACTCAAATGCCTAAGATGAAAACGCACAGCAGTCTGAAAGACCGCTTCAAAATTACTGGAACTGGTAAAGTAATGCGCTATAAAGCATACCGTAATCACTTGCTATCCGGTAAATCCGCTCGTCAAAAACGCGTTCTCGCTACTCAGCCGCTTATGGCAGCTGGCGATGTGAAACGTTTGAAGCAAGGCCTAGCTAATTTGTAAGAAACATTTCGACCAAATAAGATAACTACAGGAGGTTCCCACCCATGGCAAGAGTCAAAGGCGGTTTTGTCCGCACTCGTCGTCGCAAAAAGATTCTAAAATTAGCAAAAGGTTATTTCGGTTCGAAGCATCGCCTGTTTAAAACAGCGAAGGAGCAAGTAGGTAAGTCATTAATGTATGCTTACCGTGACCGTCGCAACAAAAAACGTGACTTCCGCAGACTGTGGATCGTTCGTATTAACGCGGCAGCTCGTATTAACGGACTTTCGTACAACAAATTTATGCACGGCTTGAAACTTGCGGGCGTAGAAGTTAACCGCAAAATGCTTGCTGACCTGGCTGTTAACGACATTAGCTCGTTCAACTCACTTGCAGGTATCGCTAAGGAAAAAATTAACGCCTAGTCGTTAATTAATAATAGAGGCTGTCCCATGTCGTCATTGCGATGACACTGGGGCAGCCTTTTGTTGTTATATAAGAATTTATAAGTATTCACTTATAAATGTGCTTATATATCACCGCGAAACGAAAGCTTTTGCCGAAGAGGACGGCGACAGCCGTTTACGCTTGTTTTAACACATTTAACATCCTATCGGACAAACATACAGGCGAACACCACATTTCCTGAATATGCTGAAGAACAACAGGAAAGGAGGGATTTCGCATGCGTAATGTTTCCAAGCAGGAGGTTCGGAAACTGATCGGCAAATCCATTTATGCAGTTAAGCAAGACGGCTCTGTCGTCACTGGCAAGCTTGTTCGGATTCACCAAAATAAACTAGTTATGGCTCCGCTCAAAAGAGACAAAGGCAAGCAAGTGCAAACAAAAGCATTTATACTACCGCTTGTTTTGTTTGATCTGCTGGCAATAGGAACAATTGGAGGGGGATTCGGCGGCGGATGCTGTAACAACAACTACAATAACAATAACAACTATGGCTACGGCGCTCCTAACGGGCCTTATGGGGCTAATGGAGCTTATGGTCCTAGCGGACCTGTAGGGCCATATGGATATGGCAATCAAGGCTATAACGGATTCTAAAGTGATGATTTAGTATGAAGTAGTAATGGGCGGGGTCAACAGCTTGAGCATCTCATAGCATCGAAGCTCTGGATGGTAGAGGACGTTTTCGTATCCAAGCTTATTATATAATTGATGGGCTTTGGCGTTTATTTGATCCACGAACAACCTAGCTACCTTGCATTGGTGTGCTTGGCCATAGGCCTCGCTTTGTGCTATTAATTTTCTGCCCCACTGGCGGTTGCGGTGATCGGGATGAGTGACCATCATATCTAAGTAAAGTACCTCGTCCATTACTTCAAAATGGATAAATGCGACGGGTGCGCTTTTTTTGGATAGAGAAGCTACATACGTAACACCGCGCCTGAACCGTTTTGGGAGCTCGCGGATCGTTTGTGCATCCAGTTGGTGTACGCTATGTGACAAAGGAATTAGTTCGGTACGAATGAGGCGAACCACCTCAGCTTCGTCATATCTAGGCTCGTAAAATCTAATCATGTTCATTCACCTATTTCTGCAGCGATAAGAAAATCTTAAGCTGCATGAATTTGCCGTTTTCAGGCTAAATTAGTATATGTCTAAGAACGCTATAGTGCGCAACGTGAATATTTAAGAAGAGTTGCTTCTGCTTCTTGACGAACATGAATTCACGGCATATAATAAGGAAAGTCTTATCTACCATGTTATGGTGTACGCACCGAAATGGTAAATACAAAATCGGCAATGATGAGGACGAAGTGTTAAGGGCTCTTTTGAACAGAGAGCGGATGGATTAGCTGCAACCATCGCCAATATCCCTTTTCTACGAGCTCACCTCGGAGCTGTTTCCCTGAAAAGCAACAACAGAAGCTGTTACTTATTAGGGGAAATCGCAGGGCAAGCGTTACAGTGCCAATGGTATGAACGATATTTGTAGAGCGTTCTTACCTGTGGAGGTTATACTTTGGAAGAAGTATAACGAATTTGGGTGGTACCACGGAAGTTATACCTTTCGTCCCTCTTTGCTTTCGTATGAAGCATGAGGGATGGAAGGTTTTTTTGTTTTTTCTGAGAGGAGGATGACTGATGGTAACGCAAGGTACAACACTGAAGTCAATAGAGGAAATAAAGGAAAGGCTTTCGAAGCCCGAAGTCATAAGCGGCTCGGAAATTTTGCTTCGTAGCTTGGTGCTTGAAGGTGTCGATTGCGTGTTTGGGTATCCCGGAGGCGCAGTGTTGTACATTTACGACGCTATGCACGGATTCTCAGATTTTAATCATGTACTGACTCGTCATGAGCAAGGCGCTATTCATGCAGCAGACGGCTATGCCCGTGCAAGCGGTAAGGTAGGCGTATGTATCGCGACATCGGGTCCTGGAGCAACAAATTTGGTTACGGGTATTGCAACTGCGTTTATGGATTCTGTACCGCTCGTTGTTATTACAGGTAATGTTATATCGAGCCTAATTGGCAGTGATGCTTTCCAAGAAGCGGATATTACTGGAATTACTTTGCCGATAACGAAGCATAGTTACTTGGTACGTGACGTTGAGGATTTACCGCGTATTATCCATGAAGCCTTCCATATTGCAAATACAGGCCGCAAAGGTCCCGTTCTGATTGATATACCGAAAGATATTTCTGCAGCAAAAACATTGTTCAAGCCGGTAACGGAAGTAAGCATCCGCGGTTACAACCCAACCGTATCGCCTAATAAGCTTCAAGTTGATAAGCTAATTAAAGCGATTGAGCAATCAGAGCGTCCGCTTATTTTAGCTGGCGGCGGCGTTGTATACTCGGGTGGACATGAAGAACTGTTGGAATTCGTTACGAAGACACAAATTCCAATTACGACGACATTGCTTGGTCTGGGAGCATTCCCGAGTGGCAATGATCTATTCCTAGGTATGCCAGGTATGCATGGCACTTACACAGCGAATAAATCGATTCAGGCAGCGGATCTGCTTATCAATATCGGCGCACGCTTCGATGATCGAGTAACTGGCAAGCTTTCAGGCTTTGCACCGCTGGCGAAGATTGTTCATATCGATATCGATCCAGCAGAGATTGGTAAAAACGTCCCTACAGACATTCCAATTGTTGGAGACGTTAAGACCGTTCTTCAGATCGTTAATCAGCAAGCTAAGCTTGCGGACAAAGCGGATGCGTGGCGTGCTCAGCTTAAAGCATCTTGTGCGGAATATCCTTTCTCTTATAAGGATTCCGAAGTTGAGCTTAAGCCGCAGTGGGTAGTAGAAATGATTCACGAAACAACAAATGGCGATGCGATTGTGACGACTGACGTTGGCCAACATCAAATGTGGGCTGCTCAGTATTACAAATTCAACAAGCCGCGTTCATGGGTTACRTCTGGCGGTCTAGGTACGATGGGCTTTGGTTTCCCTTCCGCTATCGGCGCTCAAATGGCGAATCCGGATCGGGTAGTCGTTTCCATTAATGGCGACGGCGGTATGCAAATGTGTGCACAGGAGCTGGCGATATGTGCAATCAATAACATCCCAGTTAAAGTTGCGATTATTAACAACCAGGTACTCGGCATGGTTCGTCAATGGCAAGAGCTTATCTATGACAACCGTTACAGTCATATTGACCTTTCTGGCAGTCCTGACTTTGTTAAGCTTTCTGAAGCTTATGGAGTAAAAGGGTTCCGCGCATCTAATAAAGAGGAAGCGCGTGCTGTATGGGAAGAAGCACTTCGCCATCCTGGTCCTGCGGTCGTTGAATTCGTTGTACGCAAAGAGGAGAACGTTTATCCAATGGTTGCGCAAGGAAGCACGATCGACGAAATGATCATGGGGGATGCGGAATGAAAAAGCATACGATCGCAGTAATCGTAAATGATCAGCCCGGCGTTCTACAACGGGTGTCCGGTTTGTTCGGACGTCGCGGCTTCAATATTGAGAGTATTACAGTTGGTTCAAGCGAAGAGAAAGGCTTGTCGCGTATGGTCATTGTCACTTCAGGTGATGACCATACGCTCGAGCAGGTCACCAAGCAATTGTACAAACTGATTGATGTTATCAAAGTAATTGATCTAAGTTCCAACCCAATGGTTGCACGTGAGCTTGCGCTTATTAAAGTAATAGCAGAGCCTTCAACTCGTCCAGAAATTCTGGGCGTCGTGGAGACGTTCCGTGCTTCTGTTGTAGATATCGGTACTCATTCACTTATTGTACAAGTCGTAGGCGATACAGAGAAAATCGATGCGATGGTTGAATTGCTCAAGCCTTACGGTATACGCGAGCTTTCACGTACTGGAGTGACTGCATTAAATCGAGGCAACGCTAAGTAATCTATTATAAATTTCAACTTCCCGCTTTGAGTGGGAGTTTAAGGGGAGAACCGTAGAATATGCGGTATTCTCTACTTAAACACCCACTCAAAAGGGTTAAATTAAAGGAGGCAATTATTAATATGGCAGTTACAATGTATTATGAAAAAGACGCAGATCAAGGCGTACTTCAAGGTAAAACAATCGCAGTAATTGGTTACGGTAGCCAAGGCCACGCACAAGCACAAAACCTTCGCGACAGCGGATTGAAAGTTGTTATCGGGCTTCGTCCTGGTAAATCTGCTGACGTTGCAAAAAAAGACGGTTTTGAAGTACTTACTGTTGCTGAAGCTACAAAAGTAGCAGATGTAGTTCAAATCTTGCTGCCAGATGAAACTCAAGCAAGCGTATATACTAGTGAAATCGCACCTAACCTGAAAAAGGGCGCTGCACTAATGTTCTCTCACGGATTCAACATTCACTACGGCCAAATCGTGCCTAATAAAGATACAGACGTATTCTTGGTAGCTCCAAAATCCCCTGGTCACATGGTTCGTCGTACTTACCAAGAAGGCTTTGGCGTTCCTGGACTAATCGCAATTGAGCAAGATGCAACTGGCAATGCTAAAGCTATTGGCCTTGCATATGCTAAAGGTATCGGCTGTACTCGTGCAGGCGTTATCGAAACATCGTTTAAAGAAGAAACAGAAACAGATTTGTTCGGTGAGCAAGCTGTTCTTTGCGGCGGTGCTTCTGCACTTGTTAAAGCGGGCTTCGAAACGCTTGTTGAAGCTGGTTATGCTCCAGAAATGGCTTACTTCGAGTGTTTGCATGAGCTTAAGCTGATCGTTGACATGATGTATGAAGGCGGAATCTCGTCGATGCGCGATTCAATCTCCAACACTGCTGAATACGGTGACTATGTAACTGGTCCTCGTATCGTTACAGAAGAAACGAAGAAAGAAATGAAACGCGTATTGGAAGATATCCAATCCGGTCGTTTCGCTCGTGACTTCATCCTTGAAAACCAATCGAACCGTGCTATGCTTACGGCTACTCGTCGTAACGAAGCTGCTCACCCTATCGAGCAAACAGGCGCACAGCTACGTGAATTGATGCACTGGATCAAGAAGTAATAAACGTTTAACCAATGAAATAGTATTACGATTAAACGATCATATCCCGGTTCGCCGGAGCGTTTGCCGATGCTTTATTGCAGCGGCAAATGTCTCTTGTGCGTATCGGGATCATTCTGTTCTCGGAGGTGTATGGCAGATATGCGGAAAATTTATATTTTCGACACAACGCTGCGTGATGGAGAGCAATCTCCTGGTGTTAACCTAAACACAAAGGAAAAGGTGGAAATCGCGCTTCAGCTCGAGAAGCTTGGAGTAGATCGAATGGAAGCTGGTTTTCCTGCGGCATCTCCTGGTGATCTTGCTGCGGTTAATGCGGTAGCTCGTGCAGTTAGAAATGCAACAGTCATCGGATTATCTCGTGCAAGAGAACAGGATATCGATGCGGTTCGTGAAGCTCTTCAAGKAGCACAGGATCCATGCATTCACCTATTCCTAGCTACTAGTCCCATTCACCGTAAGCATAAGTTGCGGATGGATAAGGATCAGGTGCTCGAAACGGCTGAGCGCGCAATACGTTATGCCAAGCAGTATTTTGATAAAATTGAATTCTCGCCTGAGGATGCTGGCCGGACAGAGCTGGATTATCTTTGCCAGGTTACGGATATGGCTATCAAAGCAGGTGCTACGGTTGTTAATATCCCCGATACGGTTGGATATTTG
>NZ_JBFUHJ010000227.1:0-8420 GCF_056402455.1 Paenibacillus sp. P4_A7
ATACTTGGCTTGTTCGTATCTGTATTATTATTTTCACTTTCGGTATTTTTAGATGTTGGAACGTCTGGTTCGATAACTCCACTTTGATCAGGTAAATTATCGACTTTTGGACCCTCATTTAATATAGGTTGCTGTTCATTACCATCTTTAACCGTAGTATTGGAGTTGCCGCAGGCTGATGCTGCGAGCATGACAGCTAGAAGAACTGCTCCTGCTGTAACTGCCTTTTTATTTCTTCTGTGCTTAATTGTGTTCATCATAAAAACCGCCTCCTGCTTAATATAACGAATTCTAATTCCATTGGGTTACATTTTTTTATCCAAAACTGCTAAAAATGAATCAAAGCCGCACTCGGCGGCTTTGTTTTGTCATGAGTTTGTCTATAAAGGTTTATTTGAAAATATAAGAAAGTATAAGCTTCACCTCATACTCGGCTTATATTTCACCACGAAACGAGCTTACGCCGCAAGGGACAGCGAAGACCGTTTACGCTGGCACGTTTACGCTTACTTATTAAGTAAATGCTTATAAGGAGCGTAGTCAATCCCTCTGCGATCAAGGAAGGTGACTAAACTACGGTAATCCCGTTTTGGGGTTGCTCGTATGTAACCTTCAATGCAATGCTCACGCGTTACTGAAGATGCGCCGTGTTCAATCGCTACTTGACCAATCTTGGCGGCGATGGAATGCTTAGCTATATCTCGAAATGCAGTTGGCACTGGAGAAACAAGCTCATCTAGCAGCTGTTTGGAATCGTCGTTCCACATGCTCCGGCTTCGCTCTACCCAGTAATTTTGCCAATCGAGCTTGGATTTGCCATCCCGCATTGGAAGCACCTTGAGAAATTTTCGGAACATAAAAAAACCGCCGATCGACATTGCGACAACCATGACGATAGCCCAAAAAATAATAAAATACATAAACCAATCAGGCGTAGCTTTCATATGTATCTTTCACCTCAATAATGAATTATACCGTATTCCTAGATTTATTTCGACTTACCTTGTAAAATAAGGTTTGATAACCGAAAGGGGCGTTAATTCATGTTAAAAATAGGTTCCCATGTTTCGTTTTCGGACAAGGGGCTGCTTACTGCGGCTCAAGAAGCAATATCTTATGGTTCAGGCACATTTATGATCTATACCGGAGCACCACAAAACACAAGAC
Source organism: Paenibacillus sp. P4_A7 (assembly GCF_056402455.1). Classification (NCBI taxonomy): domain Bacteria; kingdom Bacillati; phylum Bacillota; class Bacilli; order Caryophanales; family Paenibacillaceae; genus Paenibacillus; species Paenibacillus sp. P4_A7. Next base: position 1,168 of record NZ_JBFUHJ010000227.1, read on the forward strand.
GCAAACCGGTAGATGCGTTATATATTGAAGAAGGAAAGGCCTTGATGGAGCAAGCAGGCATCGGAGAAATTGTTGTGCATGCGCCATATATTGTGAATCTTGGCTCTTACAAGGAAGATACGTTCCAGCTTGCTGTATCTTTTCTGCAAGAGGAAATTCGTCGTACAGATTATATTGGTGTTCGTAATATAGTGCTGCATCCTGGTGCTTATACAGATAAAGATGCAGAATTTGGGATTTCGCGCATCGCTGAAGGCTTAAATGAAGTGCTTGCAGGCACAAAGGAGACCAATGTCAACATTGCGCTAGAGACGATGGCGGGCAAAGGAACAGAAATCGGCCGCAGCTTTGAGGAGCTTGCAGCTATTATTGACAAGGTTCATGACAATAATCGACTTACTGTTTGTATGGATACGTGTCATATGCATGATGCGGGATATGATTTGCTTTATGATTTGGACGGAGTTCTGGAGCAGTTCGATCGTATAGTCGGTCTCGACCGCGTAGCTGTTGTGCATGTTAATGATAGTAAAAACCCGCGTGGAGCAGGCAAGGACAGACATGCGCCGATCGGTGCTGGCTGGCTTGGACATGAAGGCATACGCTCTATTGTGCATCATGATGGGCTTAAGGGACGTCCGTTCATTTTGGAAACACCTTGGATCGGCAAACAGGATAAAACAGAGCGTCCGATGTATGAAGCGGAAATCGCTTTGCTGCGCGGAGATGCGCGTACACGTTTTGGCGAAGCATACTTTGAGGATGTGGAGCGCCTTCATCACTTTTTTGGCAAACAAGAAATTGATCCAAAAGTATTTGTACTTTCAACTTGGGATGTACTCAAAAACGATGCAAAAGCGAAGAAAGCAGACCCTCGCGAGCCGATGGAACGCTTGTATGACCTGATTATTGAACAAGGAGCTTTGTCTGAGGAATTGTCTGAAGAGCAAGTCAATCAACGGCTTATTGCTTGGTTTGCAGGTAAGCAGTTGCTGGCAAGTGTGTAATACAGAAAGTCATTAAAGGAAGGAAGTTTGAAGTACATGTCATCTGAAATGAATCTTTCTCAAAATAAAAAGAACGAAAACAAAAATGTCGGTCGTGCGCGCATGCTTATCTCATGCCCCGATCGTCCAGGTATTGTTGCGGCTGTATCTCACTTTTTGTATGAGCATGGAGCGAATATCGTTCAATCGGATCAATATACAATGGACCCTGAGGGCGGTATGTTTTTCATACGCTTTGAATTCGATTTAAACGATATGGACAAGGAACTTCCAGTGCTGATGGAGGATTTCGCAAGAGTTGCTGACCGTTTTGATATGAAATGGCATACGTTCCGTGCAAGCCGCAAGAAGCGTCTAGCAGTATTTGTATCCAAGGAGGATCATTGTCTGCTTGAGCTGCTATGGCAGTGGAAAGCTGGCGATTTGGATGCGGACATCGCGATGGTTATTAGTAATCATCCTGATATGCGTGAGCTTGTAGAATCGTTTGGCATTCCCTATCATCACATCCCGGTTACAGCGAGCACGAAGGGGGAAGCGGAACTTAAGCAGATGGAGGTTGTAGCGGATAAAGCAGATATAATCGTCCTGGCACGCTACATGCAAATCATTTCGCCGAAGCTCATTGAACAATTTCCAAATCGGATTATAAATATTCACCATTCGTTCCTTCCAGCATTTGTTGGCGGAAAGYCCTATGCGCAGGCTTATACTCGCGGAGTGAAAATTATTGGAGCAACGGCTCATTATGTAACAGAGGAGCTTGACGGAGGGCCGATTATTGAGCAGGATGTGCAGCGGGTTAGCCATCGAGACAATGTCGATGATTTGAAACGTATCGGTCGTACCATAGAGCGCGTCGTGCTTGCGCGAGCTGTGAAGTGGCATATTGAGGACCGTGTAATTGTGCATCAGAATAAGACTGTAGTATTCAATTGATCGTATTATTATACAATTATTCAATTATTAGGTTGGAAAACCCTTAATCGGAATGATACAATATTCAAAGTTATTACGTACTGTTATGACGTCAAACCGTTATTGACAAACCATATAACGTGACAAATTAGATTAGATAATAGGAGGAAATTGAAATGACTGTTACACAAAAAACAATTGATCAGCTTTCAATTGATACGATTCGTACGCTTGCGATCGATTCTATCGAGAAAGCAAAATCAGGTCACCCAGGTATGCCAATGGGTGCTGCTCCTATGGGCTATCAATTATTTGCAAAAAATATGAAGCATAACCCGGCTAATCCTACGTGGATTAACCGCGACCGTTTTGTACTATCTGCTGGACACGGCTCTATGCTGCTATATAGCTTGCTTCACTTATCTGGATACGGTTTGCCACTTGAAGAACTGAAAAGCTTCCGTCAGTGGGGATCGCTAACACCAGGACATCCTGAGTTTGGTCACACTGCTGGTGTTGATGCGACAACGGGTCCTTTGGGACAAGGTGTTGCCATGGCAGTTGGTATGGCTATCGCCGAAGCGCAGCTTGCCGCTACTTATAATAAAGAAGGTCACGACCTTATTAATCACTTCACATACTCCATCTGCGGAGATGGTGACTTAATGGAAGGAATCTCACACGAGGCTGCTTCCTTTGCTGGTCACTTAAAACTAGGCAAATTGGTAGTACTTTATGATTCCAATGATATCTCGCTTGATGGAGCTTTGGATCTTTCCTACTCCGAGAGCGTTCAAAAACGTTTTGAAGGCTATGGCTGGCAGGTGCTTCGCGTTGAAGACGGTAATGACCTGGATGCACTCGCGAAAGCAGTTGCTGATGCGCAAGCGGATCTGTCCAAACCGACTTTGATCGAAGTGAAGACAGTTATCGGCTTCGGCAGCCCGAACAAAGGCGGTAAAGGCGGACATGCAGGTCCTCACGGATCACCACTTGGTGCTGAAGAAACAAAATTGACAAAACAAGCATATGGTTGGTCCGAGGATCATGAGTTCTACGTGCCAGAAGAAGTTACTGCACACTTTGCAGAAGTTAAAAAGAATGGCGAGAAAGCAAATGCGGCATGGGACGCTATCTTTGCAGCTTATAAAGCAGCTTACCCTGAGCTTGCAGCTCAATTCGAGCTTGCGATTTCTGGCGCATTGCCTGAGGGCTGGGATGCGGATCTTCCTGTCTACACGACAGAAGACAAGCCTGTATCTACTCGCGTTGCTTCTGGTAACGCACTTAACGGATTAGCGAAAAACGTACCTACCATTTTCGGCGGATCTGCTGACTTGGAAAGCTCGACAATGACGCATTTGAAAGACTTGCCGCAATTCAAACCGGGCAGCTATGAAGGCCGCAACCTTTACTATGGCGTTCGTGAATTCGGTATGGCTGCTGCAATGAACGGTATTGCTTTGCATACTGGCTTGAAAGTATTCGGCGGAACGTTCTTCGTATTCACAGATTATCTTCGTCCAGCAGTTCGTCTAGCTGCATTGATGAAGCTTCCAGTTGTATATGTATTAACTCATGACAGTATCGCGGTTGGTGAAGACGGTCCTACACATGAGCCTATTGAGCAGCTAGCTTCGATCCGCATCATTCCTGATTTGACTGTTATTCGTCCAGCTGATGCGAATGAGACTTCAGCAGCTTGGGCTTATGCAGTTGAAAACCAAGGAAACCCAGTAGCGCTCGTATTGACTCGTCAAAACTTGCCGATTCTTGAAGGCGCAGTAGAAGATGTTCATACAAAGGTTCGTCGCGGTGCATACGTTGTATCCGACGCAACTGATGGTAAACCGCAAGCGCAAATTCTTGCAACTGGTTCTGAAGTGCAGCTAGCAGTAGCAGCACAGAAGGCTTTGGCTGAAGAAGGCATTCAAGTTCGTGTTATCAGCATGCCGAGCTGGGATTTGTTCGAGAAGCAATCGAAGGAATACAAAAATTCCGTCATTCTTCCTGAAGTTAAAGCCCGTCTGGGAATCGAAATGGCTCATCCATTCGGCTGGGAGCGTTACACAGGAGATCAAGGCGACATTCTTGCTATCGATCGTTTTGGCGCATCAGCACCTGGAGATCGCGTAATCAAAGAGTACGGCTTTACGGTTGAGAATGTTGTTAGCAAAGTGAAAGCATTGCTATAAGCGTAAAATGCTGTTGCCACCTATGTGGCAACAGCATTCGTTTAGCAGATATATAAGCCTTGAGCATTCGATATATAAAGGGGATAACAGCAGCCATGTCTCAATTCGAAAATGTAACAATCGTCAAAAAAGCTAACGTATATTTCGATGGTAAAGTAACAAGCCGCGCAGTATTGTTCACGGATGGCACGAAAAAAACACTAGGCATCATGCTTCCAGGTGACTATGAGTTTGGAACAGACTGTGTTGAAATTATGGAGATTCTTGCCGGCGACTTGAAAGTTCTTCTTCCTGGTGAAACCGAATGGCTGCATATTCAAGGCGAAGCTGAATTCACAGTTCCTGCCAACACGAAGTTTAAGCTTCAGGTTGCTGAAGTTACAGATTACTGCTGCTCTTATATTTACGAGTAGATTATAAAAGCAAGTTAGAGAGTGAAAACTCAGTGGAAGAAGGCTGCAACGCTATGGCGCTGCAGCCTTCTTTTTGTGATTTGACGAATATGTTGTTAGAAAATGCGACAGTGTACGAATACTCACTAATTTAGAAAATTCGGTTTTTCGTGACAAACGACGGTGAAAGCGAATTGTTTTGAGAGGTTGAATCGGATAGAGTTAATAAAGAGAATGGGCATGATGATAAATCAGTATATACGAAGTTAGTGTTACTTCGTAACACTAAAGCATCAGCTTACGAGGTGAGTTCTACTTTGTAAAACTACAAAGCATCAGCTTACGAAGCAATTTTACTTCGTAAAACTTTAAGGAGGAAATGACAATGAAAGAAAGAAACTATACGCCGTTAATCGGGCTTTTGTCGGTTGTGCTGGTTGGGGTAATCGCCGCACTGTTCTTCATCCCGGCTTATGAGGGAGAGGTTCATTTCGATGTGACTATACTTCCGCTCCTAAACGCGATTTTCAACAGCTTTACGTTTATCACGCTGCTAATCGCTTTATACGCCATTCTGAAAAAGAACGTTCGCATGCACCGTGCTTTCATCGGAGCAGCATTTACCTCGACCACACTATTTCTTATTTCTTATGTAGCTTACCATTATTTAACGGAGTCCACGAAATACGGCGGTGAAGGCGCGTTGCGTTCGATCTACTTCTTTGTACTTCTCTCGCACATTCTGCTTGCTATTGTCATCGTGCCCCTTGCGTTAATCTCGGTTGTGAGAGGCTTGCAAATGCAGGTGGAGAAGCATCGGAAAATCGCCCGTTGGACAATGCCGATATGGCTTTATGTCAGCTTTACCGGGGTAGTCGTTTACTTAATGATATCGCCATACTATTGATTTCAAAGTAAAGAGGGGTTGTCACGCGTCCAAGACGTATGACAGCCCCTCTTTATATTAGCTATTATGATTTATCGCTTTTCCCATTAAGTTTGCGGCCAATCCATTGCTCATAAGCTTGTCCTACGCTGCACATATCAAGTGCACCAAGCCCCATGGAATCACCGACTTGGAATAGGCTCTTAGACGCCTCCAATAGCGGTGTAGGCACGTTCAGGCTGTCCGAGAGCACAGATGATAGCCGAAGGTCCTTAAGCATCAGCTCGAGCGAAAACTGCACGTCATAGTTGCCCTCCAGCAGTTTGGCTCCTTTCAGCTCAGCCGCTTTACTTGCTGCTCCTCCAGATTGAACAAGCTCGACGAATTTACTCCCGTCAATACCGCCGCTCGCCGCAATGGCCATGCCTTCTGCAAGTGCGACAACGTTGATTCCGACGATCGTATTATGTGCGAGCTTGGCGATTGAGCCGCTTCCGTTAGCCCCCATAGGGATTACTTTGCGTCCCATAGCTAGCAAAACATCTTGGACGCTATCCAGTGTATCGGAAGGCCCGCCTACCATAAACACCAGTGTCCCGCCTTCAGCGGCAGGCTTGCTGCCAGTTACGGGCGCATCAAGAAATGAAGCTCCAATGCTTTCAGCTTGAGCTGCAAGCTCCTTGGCTAATGCTGGTGAGATGGTGCTGCTATCAATAAGTGTAATACCGCTGCGAGCACCGGCAAAAACGCCGTTTACGCCCCAGTACACGTCACGTATAGCTGCATCATTGCTAATCATTGTTATAACAATATCAGAAGCATTGGCAACAGCAGAAGGCGAGTCAAGCTCAGTTGCACCTAGAGTGATTAAGTCCCCCGCTTTGCCTGGTGTACGATTATATACGACAACCGTGTACCCTTTACGCAGAAGGTTCGTTGCCATTCCAACACCCATTACACCTAATCCGACAAATCCAACTTTTTTCATGATTCGTTCCTCCACTCCAATAGTCTTTTTATTTAATTATACATACTCTTCATTAATATTTCATTGTTTGTTGCTTGTTTTTATAAGTTAAATCCGATATTGTAGATGCTAAGTTAAAAAGYTTAATCCACGTACGAAAATCTTGAGGAGGTCTTTTTCTTATGAGTAAAACAGTTAAGTTCGACTATAGCAAGGCACTAACATTCGTTGGAAAGCATGAGATTGAATATTTTGCGGAGCCGATTCGTCTCGCGCATGAACAATTACATAACGGAACTGGGACAGGCTCGGACTACCTAGGGTGGATCGACCTTCCTACAAACTACGATAAAGAAGAGTTTGCCCGTATTAAGAAAGCCGCAGACAAAATTAAATCGGATTCCGAGGTGTTGATCGTTATCGGCATCGGCGGCTCCTACCTTGGCGCACGCGCAGCGATCGAGATGCTATCGCATTCGTTCTATAATATTTTACCGAAAGAGCAACGTAAAACACCGCAAGTGCTTTTCGCGGGCAACAATATCAGCTCCACTTACGTAACTCATTTATTGCAACTAATTGAAGGCCGTGACTGGTCCATCAACATTATTTCAAAATCAGGCACTACGACTGAGCCAGCTGTCGCATTCCGCGTATTCCGCGCTGCGCTTGAAAAGCAATATGGCAAAGAGGAAGCTCGCAAACGTATCTATGCAACTACGGACAGCGAGAAGGGTGCTTTGAAGAAGCTTTCTACTGAAGAAGGCTACGAATCATTTATTATTCCTGATGATGTAGGCGGACGTTACTCCGTGCTGACTGCGGTAGGCTTACTGCCAATCGCAGCTGCGGGAATCGATATTGATTCCATGATGCAAGGGGCTGCTG
>NZ_JBFUHJ010000228.1:0-8403 GCF_056402455.1 Paenibacillus sp. P4_A7
TCCTTGTCTGATACATTTTGTATCACTATTCCGGAGAAAACGCTTGCAGAGACAGTGAAGACAGCTTCTTTTTCAACCTGATAATAACAAGGCGATTAAAAATCTGAATACACTAAAAAGTACGATTTCCTCTAATATTTCTCAATTAAGGTTCTTTAATAAGAACGAATTTCACTTTTTTTGAAACTCGAATTGAAAGTATCACGAAATTCGGCTCTACAGCACGATAAAACATAAGGGGAAGGTATTGCACCTCCCCCCATTCGTTGTTAGCCCAATATCAATCTAGCAATAGCTGCAAGATCCTCGATGTCTATTTTTCCGTCCTTTTTCACATCCGCTTTTTCATACATACTCCAGTCCGCATCAGCAGAAGTCTTTCCATAGCCTGCTGCGACGAGAGCGAGATCACCAATGCTGAATTTACCGTCTCCGTTCAGGTCACCAGGAGCCGCTACATTTACGGAAGCTGCAAATGCTTCCAACGCTGCTTGTAGTTGAGCTATCGCTTGATCCACTTGCACCTGAGTAGCACCGCCTTGACCCGCTACTGCCTTGGCGCTATCAATTGCCGCTTGCAATATCGCTTTCGTACCTACTGGATACTGACCGATTCCAGCTCCTTCTATCGCTGCATCATGTGATGCTTGCGTGCTAGTAATAAGCGCTTGCAATGCCGCTTTATCCACTGCAATAATTTGAATCGTGTAGGCGGAGCCATTACTCACCGTCGTTTCGATTCCGCCAGCACCCGCAACARCTACGTCGGTTAAGAAGATGGAGCTCGTTACATTTTGGCCAGCCTCTTTGGCCTTGAAGTTCAATTTCAATACAGGAGTCGTGTGCTTTATTGCACTTCCGGACCCCGCACTTGCCATCAGAATTCGAACCTCACCTTCTCCATCTTTCTTTCCTACGATCGAAAATCCACTTTGCAAGGCATCGACTGAAAGCAATACTACTTGGGACGGATCATAATGGATCGTTTGATCCAGTGCATAAACGCTTTCTGCAACATTGTTCAAGACATAGGTCACATCAAAAGACTCGCCCGCAATGACGCTGGCGTCTCCCGTAGCAATTAGGCTGTAGCTGGCTTCGACAGCTTTCATCGAAGCCATTGCTTCACTTAACGCAATTGCCGCTTCATCTACTTGTACTTGCGTAGCAGCTACGTCCGCTACCATTGCTTTTGCGGCTGCAAGAGCTACTTGAAGTGCTGCCCATGTGTCTGCTGTGTAATCTGCTTCGTTCGTGTACAATAATTCCGAATTAGCAATGAGATCACTTAATGCTCCTTTTTCAACCAGGACGGGTTCTTCTATGGCTATTCCGTTGATTGCCACATCAAGCAGATCAAGGTTAGCGGAATTACTGCCATTCGGGAACAATAGTCTTACGTACTTCGATATTCCTTCTACTGCATAAACAGTAGAGAAACCAAAGTAAGCGCCGCCGGTCGGTGGAGTAACTGTACTGACGGTCTGCCAGTTTGCACCATCTTCACTGATCTGTATGTCCATCTTTTTCGGAGTGTTGTAGTAGCTTTGGTTCAACGTATTAAAGTTGATTGCCACGTTTTTGATATCGGCTTCATGCTGTAATTTAAAGGAAATCCATGATTGAGCATTACCAGGTACTGACCATTTGGAGCTGTCTGTTGACGCACCTTCAATTAATTTGCCGTCAATAACTTTATCTGGTGTAAAGATTCCTTGACTGGTGCTCGCTGTAATTTCTGCTCCCTTAACCACATTCCCAAATGGCTGAAGATCCATAAAAACTCGGTTGGATGTAACGATTTTTCCGTCCAATTCAACCTCTGCCCAAATCACGGCTCTCGTTAGTTCTGACACAGGTTTTGGAACGACTTTGCCATTAGCAAAGGTAACAATATCGGTTTCTGTAATCGAAATCGGCTCATATACTGTTCCGCCTTTCAGATTAACAATACCTGATTTCATCGTGATCGTTGCCGCATGAAGCCCAATTGCTCCGCCTTTCAAAGAACGTCCTTCCAGCTTGTAATCCATTTGATCATAGCTAGCGAATTCCCCATAAGCTTCTCGGTCTTCAATCCATAAAGACGCGCCGATCATCGTGTCCTTGACATACACCTTGCCATCCTGAACAGTAACATTCAGAACGCCTGATTGTTCAACGCCATCATAGATTCCAATTACCGTAATAGCGGCATTTCCATCAGCGATTGCCTGAACAACGCCACTGGCATCAACCGATGCAATATTCGGTTGATTGCTATTGAACGTAAGCTTACCTTGCTCGAAACGTACTTTCAATGCGGGATACTGCATATATCCTTCCACATTAACTTGTAGCGTGTCAGGTGTTACTTGTTGTCCAGTTGTAATTAAATTTGTAAGCTTGTATTTCCGCTCTTGCTTGTCGGTAACTAGCTTCACAATCGTGTCCACGGGGTCGCGTGAAACGCCAGTTAAATCAACCGTTACACTTTCACCAGTCTGAGTAAAACTTAAAGATTCGTCTTCATTGAGCCAAGAAATATGTGTAACGGTATCTTTCACAGGACTGATCGTAAGTGAATTTCCGCTGTAACCTTTTTTCCCATCTGGCCCCTCCATCAGATGTAGATAAATATTGTTGTCTCTGGACATGGCATATCCCCAATCAGGACCTTTGCCGCTTTCAAACTTTGCAATATTTCCTTTTCCGTCGTCCGTATATCCGAAGCCATCCAAGAAGTACGGCATCGTTCCAGTTGTAGATTCATGTCGTTCTGGCTTGCCTTCTGGGGCAAACCAAGCGGCAAGCCCTTCGCGAACATCAATAAATTCCTGCAGCGATTTCGGATATCTAGTTGCAATATTTTCTGGACTGTCCCAGTTCGGGCCTCGACTCATAATTGGCATTTGGTCGTTATTATCGACAAATCCACGACCAGCGTTCATAATCATTTCTTTCGTAACCTGTCTATAGTCATCACGTTTTTCATAATACGGCGTATAGTTATTAAGCGTATGAACTGATTTCCAAGGCTCTGCAATTGTCCGCTTTGTTAGGTTGGAACCGCCACCACCTGCAAAGATATGACTTGATTCGGTAGTTCTAAGATCCGGATCTCCATATTCTTGCGTCCATGCATTGGCATTAATAATAATGTCATCACTATAATTGCGCACATTGCTGTACATCACATCATAGTTAGCATTAGGCATTGCCTGAGGACCATCAAAATATAGATAGGCAGGATCATAACGTTGAATGAGATTCTCCACATTTTGTACAAACACGTCTGTGGAATAATGCTGCAAACCGCCGCCCTCCGTTGCGTAATACAAGCCAAATTTTATCCCGTAGCGTTTTATCGATTCTTCAAAAGCCTTGAGACCGTCTTTCACCTTCCCGTTCTCATCCTTAGGCATATACAGATTACGACTATGCTTAGGATCTGCGAATTTGGATGGCCAGTAATAATTTTGCTGTAATGCTTCCACAGAAACAAGAGAATGTCCCTGTGCCTTTGCTCGCTGTGCCCAAAGGTCTATCGAATAATTCGGGTCTACAAACCAACTGTATATAGGGCCTGTATGACTGAGTGCTGAAACTCGTCCTTCTTCAAACCACTTATTAGGACGCTCTTTTACTTCAATCTCAAATTCTTTTGTTGCTGTAGCATTGGTTCTGTCGGTCACTTTAACCGTAAAGGAATAAATGCGAGCTACTGCATCAACAAATCCATCAACCGTGCCGTCCGTTTTTAACGTTAATCCATCTGGAAGAGCACCATCTGCTATAGTCCATACATACCCCGGCTCTCCGCCGTTAGMCATAAACTGGAATGCTGAAGCAGCTAAGCCATGCTTTGCCATATAGTTCGATTTATTCCAAACATACGGCCATTCTGTATACCCTTTCGGAAGGATATTCGTCGGCAATTCCTTATCTTGAGCCACATCATTGGCGCTTAATCCTTGCGTAGCAATCGACAATGTTTCACTTTCACCTGTAACGGAATAAGTAAGATTGTCGATTTTATTGCCATTGATATCAGTCACTCGACCGTAGAATCCTAGATAAGATACATTCGCATCCTGCGCAATCGGAACGCCGTTAGCATTCAGATCCTCGGTGAAGCTATGCTTTATCTGTAATAGAATTTTATTCCAGCCTGCTTTTAATTTAATGTTCGCTATTGTCATATCCTTTTGTACTTCGGCAGCTACTGATGGTTTAGTTACAGCAATATCGTTGACGAACAAGCGGTTTACACCGCTGGAACCAAACCTAAACTGAGCATTTTGTGCATTTGGGCTGTACACATAGGTATTGGCATATACAAACTTATTCTGTGTATCGATACCTTTTTTCACTGTGTAATAGCCATATAAATCTTGGTAATCATCGTAGTTTCTATTCCAAATCCGATCATCGAAATATTCCCAATTCTGGCTAGTCAAGGATTCGCCGATTTTCGGTATAATATGAGCTGTCGGTTCTGGATCTACGATTTCAACAATCCCATCGCCGTCAAATACATTAACTTCAGTCAAACCTAGACCGACATTTTTTAAATTTTTCTGCCCGTCATGTACAATCAACAGTTCAACCTTTGAAACATTGTTCACAGCCTGTTCAAGCGTTACTACACCAGGGTTCTTTCCCAATGGATCAATATTGGTGATTGTACCCGTCCCCAATACTTCATTATTTGCACCTTTTAGCGTGTAATTCACCTTCTGAACATCCGATGTATTGGCCGGCCAAGCTGTATTGTGTCGGTCAAACACCTCAATTTGCTTCACCTTGACAGGTTGCTTCCATGTCAAATATAACGTCGGTGTAGGATCCCAATTCGGCCAAGAGGATGGTGCGCCGCCAGTATCATGCATTTGTGAAATCCACTCCGTATTCTTATCGCCGTCAATAGCAAACTTTGGCAACTTTGAAGCGGAATCTGTTCCCCCTGGGAAAGCATCAGGGCCAGTTTTCCAAGTGGAGCTTGAAGTCGCTGCAGCCGTTCTAGCCCAGTTTCCGTCTATCGGTCTGTCTGCGCTTGAAGGATCCGATAGTGAAGTTTCATATACTTCCAGCTCACTAACCCCTGTAATACTGGGATATGGTGATCTCCCTTTATCGATTTCAACCTTCATTTCCACAACATTTTGAAGGGTAGTACTCGGCGTGAAAATAGTTGGTTTACCTGCATCGCCAGACGTACTGTCCACTCTAATCGTGTCCGATGTTGTTCCATCGTCAAATTTAAATGTGAGGTGATAATACTGATTGACATGTCTGCCATCTCCCCACTGCGCAATCGTTACAGCACCAATTTTAATCGGTGTTTCCCACTTGAAATTCAACCATGGTGCATTGTCATTTTCAGTTACCCACTGATTTCTCGAGCTACCGTCAGCAACGAAAGCAGGAGGATTGGATGCAAAAGTCGCCGATGAAGCTGTAATTTTCGCCGTTGGCGCAACATTTCTATTTTCCGGAATGACCGTGCCATAGATTTCATCCGCAACTGCTGTATCATAAGGACCCGCTAACAGCCAGCTATTAATAAACGGGGCACTTCCTGATGCCTGCTGTGCATATGCCCGTGGAGCATTGGGTCCAAAAGTGAAAATTCCAGCTATCATGGATAACGCTACTCCAACAGAAATTACTTTTTTCACAGGCTTTTTCAGTTTCATTTTCAATCCCTCTTTTCATTTTCATGGTTAACCTACTTTTCCACATAATGGTTCGTTGATTTGCCCAACCACCTTCTTTTCCGATACGTTTCGTATCACTCACTCCAGAGAGAACGCTTACACGGACAGTGAAGACACCTTCCTTTGCAACCTGATAATAACAAGCGATTAAAAATCTGAATACACGAAAAAGTACAATTTCCTCTAATATTTCTAAATTGACGTTCTCTGAAAAGAACGGATTTCACTGTTTTTTGAGACTCTATTACGAACATGTTGCAAGATTGGGATCTACTGTAAATCCTTTAGTAGTTTACGGACCATAAAAATAAGGGGAAGGCACTGAGCCTCCCCCCATTCATTGTTATCCCAATATCAATCTAGCAATAGCTGCCAGATCAAGAATGTCTATGTCGCATCAATCGGCTTATACACATTGTCGAAGCTGTCGAACAAATGGGACTTGTCGATCCCATTTATAGCCACTTCGAGCAAATCGATCGTTGAACCGTTCGATCCACCGTTGAAGTTGAGTCTCACATACTGCGCTTCGGCGATTAACGGATATGGCGTGTAGAATCCGAAATACGCTTCGCCCATCGGGCCGTTAACTGTGCCTGCATCCTTCCACTCCATACCGTCAATGCTCGTTTCAATGTCGATTGTTTTAGGTGTGTTGATATAGCTTTGCTCTAATGAATTAAAATGAATATTTATACCTACAATGTCATACTTTACCGACAGCTTGAATTGAATCCACGCCTGTTCACCCGCTGGCACCGACCACTTGGATTGATCAAAATGAATGCCGTCAATAGCTTTGCCATCAACCAGATGAACGACTGCAGCTTGCTCGTGACTAGCCGTTACTTCAGCGGTCTTTGTAAGATTTTGGTGCGGTAACAGGTCCAAAAACACTCGATTTGTCGTGAATGTTGTGCCCTCTACCGTTACATCGGCCCACACGACTCCTCGTATAGCTTGTTCTACATAAGGCGTTATGATTTTATCGGAATTAAAAGTAAACGTATTCACTTCTTGGATCGCAACAGGCTTATATTTATCGCCCGCTTTCAGATCGATAATTCCGCCATGCCATTGAATCTGTGCCCCATTAAGCCCGATGGGTCCGCCTTTCGACGATCTTCCTTCGATTTGATAGCTTAGTCCTTCTACTGTACCGTGCTCACTATAGGCTTCTTTTCCGTTAATCTTTAAAGTCGCGCCTATCATCGTTTCGCCACAATAAACTTTGCCGTCTTTTACCGTCACTTTAAACGTATCTTGTTTAATTACCCCATCGTAACTACCACTTACCGTGATGGTCGTTGTTCCGTTCGATACCGGTGTCACGATACCGCTGCCGTTAACCGTCGCAATCCCAGTATCCGCGCTAATGTATTCGATACCGATTAGCTTAGCTTTAAGCGCAGGAAAGGTCATATATCCTTCAACATTCACTTGGAGCGACGAAGCGGTTAACTGTTTACCCGTTACAACGACATTTGTAAGCGTGTATTTGCGATCAGCATTGTCTGTTACAATCTTGATGATCGTATCAACGGGATCCTCCTGAATAGCAGCTAGATCGATGGTCAGACTATCGCCGTTTTGTTCAAATGAGGTTACCGGAACATCCTCGTTTAGCCAGGAGACAGCTGTCACATAATCTTTAACTGGGCTAATCGTTAATACCTTGTCAGCAATCGCACCAAATCCTGCTTTGCTGTCAGGGCCTTTCATAATATGTAGGTAGATAATGTTGTCCCGATAGGTTGCATACCCCCATTGCGGTCCTGTCGTGCTGTTCGGGAAAGCAAACTTATCATAGTTTCCATTTCCCTCATCCTCGTAGCCATAGCCTGACAAGAAATAGGGCATTGTGCCGGTTGTGGACTCGTGTCTTTCTGGCTTGCCTATGGGTGCGAACCAACTTGCAAGCCCTTCTCGAACATCGATAAACTCTTGAAACGCTTTGGGATATCTTGTTGCAACATCCTCCGGAGAATCCCAGTTCACTCCACGGCTCATTATAGGCATTTGGTCATTGTTGTCCACATATCCTCTGCCGGCATTCATGATCATTTCTTTAGCAACCTGACGGTAATCATCGCGTTTCGCATAGTATGGCGTATAGTTGTTCTTGGTGTGAACAGACTTCCATGGCTCCATAGGAGTACGTTTCACAAGATGATTGGCTCCTGTGTTTTCATAAATATGGCTTGCTTCGGCAGTTCTTAAGTCTGGGTCGCCGAACTCTTCACCCCATGCATTGGAGTTGATAATAATGTCATTGTTATAATTGCGCACCATACTGAACATTACGTCAAAATTGGCATCAGGCATGGCTTGGGGACCATCAAAGTAAAGGTATGCTGGATCATACCGCAAAATAAGATCCTCAACATTTTGCACAAACACATCTGTAGACCTGTGCTGTAGACCTCCACCCTCGGTTGCATAATACAAGCCAAATTTCATACCATAACGTTTTACTGCTTCTTCAAACTTTTTCAATCCATCTACAACTTGACCATTCTCATCCTTCGGAAGATATTTTTGCCGGTCATGGTTCGGATCCGCAAATTTGGACGGCCAGTAATAATTTTGTTGCAGCGCTTCAACCGACACTAATGAATGCCCTTGTCTCTTTGCTCTCTCTGCCCATAAATCAGCGGAGAAATGGGGATCGACAAAGTAGCTATAGATTGGACCTGTATGAGCT
>NZ_JBFUHJ010000229.1:0-8374 GCF_056402455.1 Paenibacillus sp. P4_A7
TAATCAAATCTAATTCGGATATTAACTCACTTGATAAACGACCTCCTTTTTTATTTAAGAAATTCAATATTTCGTTTTTATCTCGATTAACTAAAACAACTGCATCACCCTTAACATAAGCGTCTACAGAGTCGATTGTATTCCAATCAAAGGATTTCGAATTAGTGCGATTTCTGGGTCATTTACAATTGATAAAATGAACTTCTTCATCCCTTCTGTATCCCCTCTAGTAACTGAAACACCTAAATCCCTTGAAGTTTCATAAATAACTCGAGCATGTTTTCTTGATTTTTTATCGAAATTTGGGCTAAAATTTGGGCTATCTTTACCCATCCCCTCATCCACTCGAACATTTAGCTGAGTAGGCTTAGGATTATTAGTGGGGCGGCCCATTTTCTTTGCTGGCACAATCTCACTTCACTTTTGATATCAAAAGTCAAGGATGGATGTGCAAAAAAAAGAGAGGTTATGAATACCCTCCCAAAAAGTTAGAAAATGCTTATTTCGTGGTATTAGGACTTTATGCAAGTCATTTTAATTTGGGTGAGGTTTTCTAAGTTGATTTCAATTTGTAATTCGGTATGCTCATTAATAGCGATTAGGATTTTATCTTTGATTTCTAAGTTTTTTATAGGATTTGAATTTTCAAAAAATATTCCCCATACCAAACACTCCTCAGCATCCGTACAGGCAATAAATCCTTCGTTTCCCATTTGACCATCACCGCCATAGATTTTCCCGTCTTGATAATCAATACTGACCCATTCATCAACGATCGTCCAAAAGTCATCATTATACTTTGCAATGCTGTCCATGGTTGTGTCACACAAGGGAGAGCAAAAAAATTCACTTTCTTTTGTGTTGGGGTCATATAGGCTGTAACAATTTAAAATTGTTACATTGCCATTTGGAAAGATGATGCAATTAATACCGGGCAGTTCATGCTTTTCAAAATTCCAATGTTCCGCAATACTATTATCCATAATAACTCTCCCTTTTATATCCTGTTTTAATATAACGTAATTATGTACTTCGCATTACAAGCTCTGGGTCGCTGTAAGTGACATTGGAATCATAGTAATAACAACATTCACCATTCATAAAAATTATCCTCGATCAGCGTCTCGAATGAATCCGCTAATAACTCGATCTCCCCGTTATCGTGGTAACAAATGAAAACGTTTCCTGCCTCATTGATTATAATCGGATCGCCGGAACCATCCATAGAGATGACATAGCTGGTTTGCAAAACCTCTGCAAAGGGTGGCTCCTTGAATTGCTCCCGGGCCCCAAGAGTCAAATCGACAACCGTTTCGTTTCCGAGACTGGAGCCATTTGAGAATGCATATACCGCAAGACCTGCATATGCCCCCCCAAACGTCCGGATAAACTGCACATAGTCCTCATGAAATTTTACATTCAGACGCTGCTGTGCATTAGCAATTTCCTCTTGGCTCGCCGGACTGCCTACTAGTGTGCTATTATCCTTCCGATGAAGGAAAGTCTTTAATCTCTTCATTAATGCATCTTTCATAGGATAGTCGCCCTCCCTACCAATTCATTCGAATTAACTACCGTTCAAGCCCCCGCTATCGCATCCGGACTTTTTGATTATTTTCAAAGTTATTCAACACTCTCAATTTTTGAAAGACAAAAGTCTTCCCAATTATCTCTTGTGTTCTGTGAATGTGGATTAGCAGGAATAATAATTTTTTCCGTTGGCAAGTAAAAATAATTCTTTTGGGTATGCTTTTGCAATCCTGAAATTTTCTTTAAATCCCTTTGAAATGCTCGATAAAAAGATTGTATCTGTTTGTTAGGATTTTTTGATATCATACGAATTTGTATCAGTTCTCGACTTTTATCGGTTTCTCTGCCGCCATTAACTTCAATAGAATAGGAGCTCGGCGTATCATAAAAATATCCGGATTCTTTGATTTGTATTATATCTTGTATGGGATAGCAGGAAAAGAAAAAAGAGTTATATGCAGTATCATTAAAATAAATGGCGAACAAATCGATTTCTTTACTTTCAAAAGATGAATATTGACGTTCACCTTGTGCGTTAACAAATATTTCGGCATATAGTTTAACTCCATGACTCAGCATTGCATGATGGCTCTCAGTAAGAAAATCCATAACAGGCATTGAAATATTAAAATAAGTAGCTATACCATTTTCCTCCTCATCCAAAATATAAATTAATAGTGCGTTATTCAAGTTAAAATTTATGGATTGTCTTCACCGCAGTCATGTATTAACATTAAAATCTATCCAGATTTTCTATCAAGGATAGCGATGCTTCCTTCTCCAAATAATCCTATTGGGAACGGGTCTTAATCATCAGGAATTTCATATTCATCTTAATATTTTTTAAAAGAATCAATGAAGCTCGTTCAAAACTTGTTCGTACAAATGGATCGTGCGAACCGCCGACTGCTTGAGGCGCTGCAAGCCGCGCCGGTGGACGAAACCAGCAAGGAAGCGACGCTGTTCCTGCACGTGCTCCAAGCGGAGCGCATCTAGCTGATCCGGCTGCGCGGCGAGAGCAGCTAATCCGCTCCTTCTATTGCTACATGAGTAGCTTGTTCTTCAGCTCCTCGGCCGTGTCCGGCTTCCAATAGCTTATTTTTAATTTCTTCTCCTGAACCAATTGTCCAACCTGTTCAAAAAGCGCTGCTCTCTTCTGRGCTGGCCAATGGGTAAATGACTGCAAATCACTGGACACATTCCAAATAGAGGTTGCATTTTCCWTTTKGGACCATTTTTTCATAAGAATCGATTCAACGTCCTCATAACCTATCCGATACAAAATACCAACATATGTCGCGCCAATTCCATCATCYAGAATCGCTCTTTTCAGAAAATACGATTGAACCTTTTGGCAGCAAATTTTATTATTTAGCGGAAGYAGRTCACCTAGCACATCATCAAATTCTCCAGTTACTTTTCCAACATAATAGCTCGTTTTAATAAGACCGCTTAGCTTTTTCTTCTCCGGATCAGCTGCCAAAAGTTCTATCCAGCACACATCCAAAGCCTCAAACAGCAGCGGTGTAAGTGAAAAATATGTATCATCCCTAAGCATATGACCCCAGCCAAACCTAAACGTATGCCGGTTTTGCTTAGTATCAAACTTCACCGTACCTAATCTCCATCCATCAAAACAGAGCCAACCAAAATCATAGGAAAGGCTTGCTCTAAAGTCACACCTTCTAACGTATCGCTTATATTAAAGGAAGAAGTATCTCTGTGGGTTAACTTTAGTACCTCGCTGTCGCGCTTAAATGATGAAACCTTCTGGATATGCTCTGCTGCAAGCTCATACACCTCGCACATTTTCTCACTCGCTTTGCCCGGCATCATGCCAAGTAAGGCAAGCAGTGTTTCATGCTCTTCCCAGCTGATCTTGCTGCCAGGCTTCTTCTCCAGAAACGTCTGCAAAAAAGCTAGCACTACTCCCTTTGGGCGGCAATGCATCGAAAACTGGCTGATTATAATCTGTCATTACTGCGTTCCTCCTCATCCTGACTATTTCTATTATAKTAACATGACAAATTTTGCAAATATATAGWTCTRACTTCCTTTAAAACAAACCCTACATGCCCCGYCTTCTTYTACCAAATGCCGATCATGTCRGCAACYTCGTCTTCAAAAAGTTACTTGAGCCAACGTCCATGCACATGAAGAAAGATGACCAATTGATTATCGTAGTCATCTTTCAGTCATCTAGACTAATGATTTAATTACCTCGCATAAATTTCATGTTTCCAATGGTTTCGGATTGCTTCTTTAATCGTGAAATATCGGCTCTCCCATGTTTGATGAAGAAGCCAAGATTGTATATCATCTCTTCTAAACTGAAAAAATGGAGATAGCACATGTTCTAATTGAATCTTCCATTGATCAATATCCTTCCCTATATACACGTATGGAATATTTTGGACCTCTGGCAAATCAGTAGCAATAACCGGTTTCCCACTTGCTAAATATTCATACATTTTCACAGGATTTGCTGCTATTGTGATGCCATTGATTTTAAATGGAATTAAGCATGCATTAAAGTGATACAAATATTGCGGTAGTTCACTGTATGATTTATAGCCAATATATTTTATGTTAGGTATTGTAAGATCTACCTTTGCGGCAAACTCAACGCCGATAATAACAAACAAAATATCCGGAARTGCGTTTGCGAGTTCCCGTACTATTTCTTGATCTACCCAATGGGCCCATGCACCTACAAAACCAACTATTGGACTACTTAATCCAAGCAGTTCCAACGGTTTTTCCGGAATGGAATACCTATATTTCTGGAAATGTTGCAAATCACACCCATTAGGAACTTTATAGCAGGGTTTACTCGTATAGGTTTCAGTAATGTGTTTTTGCAATACCGAAGAACTTGTCACAACTAGATCAGCCCGATTCACCATAGAGTCTAAATAGGGGGCCCAGTCCGGAATATCATCAACATAATCATACACTTCAAAATCTGCAGTATACTGATCTAAAAAACCATGGAGCTTAGACCAGGATACCCACAATATTATTCTTTTTCCTTGCCGTTTCAGTTCCGGAATAGTTTCCTGAATAAACTTCTTATTGTTGTGCACAATGGTCAGATTATCATTAAGCTCTGTCATATACGTCTGCAACGATTGTGTTTTGTTGCAATAATAAACCTTGTGTCCATGGAGTGAAAATTGCTCCATCAGCTGCTGTGGTCTTTGTTTCATCCAATTCCAATCAATCGTTGGAGGATACACAATTACTGCATCATCAAGCAGTTTGCTGCCACACGGATGAATCGATGATTCCAGAAACATTGGTTGTATATCTGAATACTCGTTATTATCAGATCTCTTCATGTTTCTCCTCCTATATATATTGCTTATAAATTCGTTCCACTCTTCTATGATGGAAAATATTATATTTTTAATTTAACCCCTGATTCTGTAAATATATAATCAGGTTTAAATGTCTCCACTTTTTTCGAAGACCCTCAGCTGTCTTCTCCGGAACCTCTAATCTAGCGGTTTTAAAACCATGCTTTTCAAGTTAGAAAGGCTCTTACGGAAAATGAATTTTTAACTTCGACTTTATTTGTTCATAACGCTTATTCCAAGTGTGATTTGACAACCAACTATTTAATTTCTCTTTGTCGATGGAAAAAGATGGGGACAGCACCTTATCGATTTCATCTATAAAGCTATCATGATCAGTGGCCGTATAAACATACGGTATGTCCATCACCTCAGGTAAATCAGTAGAAATGACAGGTTTAGTCGCGGCTAAATATTCATACATTTTTACCGGATTTGTTGATAATGTAATACTGTTCTTCTTGAATGGAATAATACAAGCGTCTGCATAATATAAATATGCAGGCAATTTGCTGTGCTTTTGAAGACCACTATAAATCACGTTAGAAAAATTATATTGGAACGTAGCTCCGAACTCCGGTCCGATAATGGACAACAAGGCATCGGGAAATGCGAGGGAGATCCGCTCAATTAATTCCTGATCGACCCATCTCGCGTAGGCCCCGACATACGTAATAATTTTACCGTTATGTCCCTCGTACTCTAGCGGACGCTTAGGAGGATTATGATGAGTGTATTGCTGGAAATGGTTTAAATCACAGGCGTTTGGAACGAGGTAACACGGCTGAAAGGGTGCTGATTCTGCAATTCCTTTCTTTAAGAGACGGGCAGTAGTAAAAATAATGTCTGCTTTGCKTGCCATCTTATATACATAGGGCGCCCATATCCGAAAATCATCCACGTAGTCAAATACAATTTTATTAGGCAAGTATTGCTCCACCAGTTGGAATTGCATTGCACAGGTCACCCATACAATGATTTCTTTTCTTTGTTTCTTAAAGCTTGGAATGCCATATCGTAAAAATTCTTTATTATTATGAACAACTGTAATGTTAGGAGCCACTGAACTATATTTTGCTTTCGAAGATTGCGTTTTATTGCAGTAATAAACCTCATGCCCATCCTCAGCAAACTGCCTCATTAATTGTTGGGGACGTTGTGTCATCCAGCCCCAATCTATTGTTGGCGGATATATAATTACAGCCAAGTTGATATATCCCCTCTCCTTAAAGAATATTTTTTCATAGCATTCTTCAGTGATTGAAATTCCTGAGGAGTTAAAAATAAGGAGGCCATTATACCAGAACGATTATTCACTCGAGTCACTTTTTTAAATGGACGTCTGTGATTCTTTATTTTAAGTTTCAATAATATAATCTCCTTTCGAGGATATTTCCTACTCTTATCCTATTCCGTACTGGGAACTAAGTAACGGCGGTTGTCCTTACATACCAAATATAACGTTAGCATATCCACCTACTGGAATCCAAACTCATGAAGCTTTAGAATATACATAGGAGCAATTAAAGATCCCTCATGAAATCTTGTGATTCGGAAATGTGCTTTCTACGAAATCTATGAGAATATGATGGAGATAGCTTGTAACAATTGTAATGTCGGTTATCCCGTTTTCTTTCAAATCTATTAACAAATTTCCTATTATTGAATGGTGACTGATTGAAAGCAGCGGTTTTGGAATGTTTATCGTATGAGGAAATAACCTAAAAGCCTTTATTTTTACCTCTACAGGGTAACTTACTCTTGTTCCAAAGCAAAAACACCTCCAAGTTGTACGATTATTTTACAATAGTCGTATGTTCAGCTTAAAGGTGTTTTACTTTGTCTCACATTTCGGGGTCAGTTCCGAACATGGTAAGAAGGGTTTTTCTCTGTAAAGGCATCATTCATTTAAACTTGCGAAAGTCTACTTCGTGCATCCATGCAAAAAAGTCCCTTCCTTCTTCAGGAATGTTCTCCCTTTTATGAAGCACGGCGTTCTTTATATCTTCCCAAAAGTAGATGTTATTATTCAGCTTCCATCTTCCCTGCACCAAGTTGGATTTGATGTCATGATATCGTTGCGCGCTCATTTGGAATCCATGCTGATTTGGATCGATCCCTTCCAGAATAAGTCCGATCATCGTTCTGGAGCATTTTTCACACTTTCCGCAGTTGGTTCCGCTTTCGGATTTATAACATACTCTTAATTGCTGCGATGAATCCGTATTATTTATAAACTCGGAGATCACTTTCAATTTATCTTGTCTGGTCAATTCATATCCCTCATGGATTGCTGAAGTTTTGCCCCACTTCACGTTGTTATCAATTGTCGGGTGGGATCCCCAAGGCAATTTGGGTTCATGAACAGAATAGGTTGAAGGAATGTAGATTTTGGAAATACCCTCGGTATAAGAGATTGGCGCACATAAACCCAACAAGCCGACACCGTGTTGAAAAGGTCCCCACCAACTAGAATAGTTGGTATTTCTTAAAAAACGGGTGTGAATTTCGCGATGGTTCAGAAATGACCGCAAATTTGATTTTACGAATACATTCGTTACATGATTTCTGATGCCAAATGCATGCAAATGATGTCTGACTCTCTCCCACCCTTTCACATTGTTTAATTCGATATCCGCTCCCCAAACCGATATTAAATAAGGCTTTTCTTCTTTTCTTTGGATATAAGTGGTTAAGGAATCTACCCCGCCGCTGAATAAAGATGCGCTGTGATGAGCGGAATAAGAGTTGTTTTCTATTTGCCTATCCGCATAAACATTGCCTTTGAACTTTACATTGGAATGTAATCCCTGGAAAGAATTTTTGATTGCATCCAAAGACTGCATGAACGTAAAGTCCAATTCTTCCACATACAAATCGGTATCAGATGCCCATACAATCGGGAGAATATTGGAGAGTAACGGGATAACGAGCAAACTGTGCGGTACCGAATCTATGGGTCTGTCATATTCAACCCAAAACTTTGTTTCGAGAAAATACTTCTCAATCTCTTTCGTACACGTAAATGAACATTGTACTTTGTTATGGTCTACAACCTGCGGTGGGTGAACGACAATCTTTTTTCGGTCCACTTCTTTCCTCATCCTTTCGATTGGTTGTAATCTCCTAAATACTTGATATTGTATTCATTCTATAAAAAAAAGATTGTGCTCCAATCTGAACAGGAAGCCTTTATAGTGAATATGATATCTTGTAGTTCGAAAATGATATATGAGAGGATGGATAGCCATGACTGAAATATCTGAAGGTTTTTCAAACCTTCAAACCGGCATTGAGACAAGTAGAAACAAGATTCTTTCATTAATCAAAGATGTAGAGGATATTACTTATATATATCCCGGGGGTAACATCGGCGACAATCTGATTTGGGAAGGTACAAAACAACTATTGAAAAACATCAAATATAAACATGTTCACGCAATTCATTTGGACAAAAACGTAAAAGGCCATACTGCCCTCATCTCCGG
>NZ_JBFUHJ010000230.1:0-8327 GCF_056402455.1 Paenibacillus sp. P4_A7
GATTTTTTCTCCAAGTAAGATTTTTTCTCCAAGTAACATTATCTGTACACCAACTTTCTATAAAAAATACTCTATACAGGATTATAACACATATATATATACTAACTAATATACAAGAATTTCTTTAGTTTTTGTGTTGACTATCAAGAATTATGTTGGTAATCTGGTTGGAAGTTAAAAAATGCCTATGGGGTGGTAAATGTGGACTGGCTTAAACATTCATGGACAGATGAAGATAAATTATATGAGCCTAAGAGACGGGTAGATAACAGAATAAGTTGGCAAAGGCCACATATTATTGGATCATTCAGAAGTGTTAAATTAGGCTTTGATGTGGAGTATCACTCACTTGCAGAACGTCTTTTTTATTATCTTTTGGAATTGGACAAAAAAGTAATTCGTTATTATGTACAGCCCATACAAATTGAAATACCGCAGATTGACAAACAAGGGCAAAGAAAAACATGGTATCACGTACCTGATGTTTTAGTTTTTAGACAAGGTAATGTTCCAATGTTATATCAAATAAAAAATTCACCTGAGGAGAAGACAAAGACTTTTGAACGATGTAACATACATTGTTATAAAACTGCGGAGAAAGCTAATTGGGGTTATGAGGTGATATATCCAAAAGAGATTCCTCATAATATCCAGTCAAACATTACAATACTTTTTGGTTTTCTAAAAAAAAGACAAAACTACTCAAGATGGTTAAGTGAGTTGAGGGATAAGCTTAAATATATCAGCGAGACAACAATATTAGAATTGGCGTTGGGGTTCTCTTCGAAAGTAGATCATAGAGCTGTGCTTCCTATTGTATATTACCTTATTGCCATTGGAGAATTAAAGTGTGATTTGAATGGTGTCATCAACGAAAGAACTACAATACATCCAGGGAATATAATGTTACAAATTTCTGAGTACTTTCCAGAGGAGAATCAATATGAAGCTCCATAAATTAAAAGTAGAGATGGATTTTCAACTTGAAGGTAGAAAGTACCGCATAACGGCGATCTCTCCTCCAAATGTATATGCTATTAAGGCTGGGTCAGATAAAGAAGACGAATTCGATTATATTGAGTTGATCTCAAATGATACATTTTTTTCTCTTAGTACAATAGTTAGAAAGAGCATAAAAGAAAAGGATAAAAATCACATTTCGCAGCTTGATAAGCTAAATGAAAAACAAAGGGCGATTGTAAGTGCGCGATTTGAAATAATTCGGCCCCTTTTGTTATTAGAAGGAGCAAAAGCTGGTAATGTAAGAGCCGCGGAGGAATTGACTTTAAAGTATAAGCCATTTCTTCAAATGGATAATTTCAAGAATTTATTACAAGAGGAATTGATTGAACGAATCTGCGCAGTATATGGAGTTTCGAAGCGGACAATTAAAAGAAGACTTTCCGCATACCGTTCTGAGGAATCAAACCTCCCTAATGAAGGTCTAACAGCACTTATTCCAAAAACAGTGAAGCAAAATCTTATGCGTAAGGATTATTTTATATTGGAATTGTGTCACCCGAGGAAAAGAGATTTAGTTCTAGATTACATAAGAGTTCAATTAGCAGAAGACTGCGCAGTTATCGTGAAGGATGTAATAGAAAATCAATATCTGACATTAAAAAAACCATCTGCTGTATCGGTTTTTGAAACTATTGAAGGAAGGTGCCTACTTGATGGTATTAAGGCTCCAAGTTATATTACGGTTTATAAAATATTGAAACGAATTAGCCCAGAAGTACAAGCTCGAATGCGTCTAGGAAAGAGTGGTGACGAGGAATTCACCCAAATTGAGCGTGGATTTTCCAACAGAGAAGCTAAGTATCCACTTCATATTGTTGAGGTAGATCATACCGAATTAGATATTGACATTATTGATGAAAGAACTGGATATGTGATAGGTCGTCCTTATATTACACTTGGCATTTGTGTATTCAGTAGAATGGTGTGGTGTATGGAAGTTACGTTTGAGCCACCTTCTGCTGAGAAAGTAAGAAGAGCACTAATGCAAGGTATATTTTTTAAAAATGCTAAACGTAAATACAACACAATAAATGAATGGGATATATATGGTATTCCTACGATCATCTATTTTGATAATGGGCCCGAGTTTAAAAATGCAGCGGTCAAAAGGATGATTAATGAAACCCTCCAATCACAAGTTCAATTTCGTCCCGTTAAGACACCACGATATGGCGGAACCATAGAGCGCTTATTTGGAACGATTAATTCTGAGTTGATTCATCGTTTACACGGAACCCGCAAGGGTAGTGTCATAGCTAAAGGGGAATATGATTCGGAAAAAGAAGCTGTACTTACTTTAGAGGACATTCAGGAGTTATTAACCGTTTATATTACTGATGTTTACCATCATTCAGTACATAAGGGGCTTCCTATACAATTCCCAACACCATCAGCGAGGTATTATGCTGGTATTGAGATGGTAGGCTTTCCCGAATGGGTAGATCCAGAGGATGAGGATAAATATAGAATGGAACTGCTTCCAATCATAATGAAACCTTATCGAAGGGATGGAGTTCGTCACGAAAATCTTATTTACAGAAGTCATGATCATAAATCATTGGTTCAACCTAGAGATTTTAAATATAAAATTAAATATGATTCAGATGATATATCCCGGCTCTACTTACAACTACCTGAGACGGGAGAATATATAGAATTGTTAGCATATCAAGATTATCTGGATAATTTGGCTGGTATGAATCGATACACTTATCGACGTATTCTTGAGATACTCAAAGAGTCAGGAGAAGTAGCTGCAAACAAGATTCCCGGCAGTAAAGATATTAATAAGGGTATTCTTTTACTCAGAGATAGAATACAGAAAAAGTATAAATCAAGAAGGCGTAGTCGGGAGCAGGCTGCACGAATGAACATGGATGTAACGGTCAATATAGCTCAACCCCCCTCTACACCTAAAGATAAAAATTCAGTAATGACGCTAAAGGATCTGTTTGGACAACTTGATTCGAAAGGTAATAGATAGTATGAATGTATTAGTTGAAGCAGAATCTCAAATTAAGAATATATCCTCATTTGCTGAAAGAGTAGCGAATCTTCATATCGACCATCCAAGGGTTGAGAAAATTTGGCGGTCCCTTGATTCCATTCGTAGGCATTATCAGTTCAAAAATAGAACGAATTCACCAAGACATAGATTCATTACAGGTTTATCTGGTGTTGGAAAAACACAAATGTTAAAAAGATACGTTGAKAAAAATGCTGGGTTCACGATTACTGAAAAGGACGGGACAGAAATTGACATAATGCCTGTAATATATGTTAGTTTACCAGACCCTTTTACAATCATGGAGTTGTATCAAAGCATTATTAGCAGTTTAGGTGCTCCACAAATAACAGGTAGACCAACCATAGGAGCAGTAAAGCGACAAGCATTTGCTCTACTAGAGAAACAAAGAGTGGAGATGGTGATCCTGGATGAGATGGATTTCATTCTAACTTCAAGATCAGTGACTCATAAAGAAGCTATGAGTGCCATTAAACATATCGCAAATACCGGTATAGCAGTGATCTGTGCCGGAACACCAGCTATTGAAGTATTGAGGAAATTGGATTCACAACATTTCCGTAGATACCCGCCTACTAGATTAGAGAGATTTTCTCAATGTGATGAGGAATTTTTATTATTTTTAAGACAAGTTGAACTACAACTGAATCCTCCAATAGTTATTGGTCTGGATGATCCTGAAACGATGCTACCGCAAACACTGCACATGGCAAGTTGTGGTTTGGTTGGCTATATCACACCAATCATTCAAGAGACGTTCGACCTTAATGGTGTTTTCGATGAGGATTTTGATGAAAATACAAACGAAATCAATTTTGTTTCGAGACTTCAAGAGGCGTATTTAAACATTGTGGGAGATGTAACGGAAGAAGACGTGAAGAAAATGATAATGGAGTAGAATGAGAGCGAATTGCTATTAAAGGATGATAGTATGAGATGTACAATTAGAATTAAGCCAATAAATGGAGAGGCAATGACTAGTTTTTTAGCTAGATTATCTGATGCTAATTATATTAGATTTTTAGACGTTTGGAAATTGATTAATTCGTATTATGCTAACATAAGTATGTCGATTGTTGCGAACTTAGATATAAATTATCGTAAAATCACGAACATATATGAAATAAATAGAATTACTGGACTGTCAGATTTCGAAAGTAACCGTATGTCATTTTCCTGTTTTTTTGATAATTTTTATGGAGGTAATCAAAGTGTTTCTCATATGAAAGATTTTATGAAAATATTTGACCGAAAGCATCGTAGATTCTGTCAGGTTTGTATTGAGGAAGAGACTCATTACAAACTATTGTGGCAAATAAAGGAAATTAGTTGTTGTGAAATACATTTGTGTAATTTGATTGATGACTGTTACATTTGTGAACAACGTCAGCCATACATCTAGTTTGGAATGACGGAAGCAAGATGCTTTAATTGTGGGAATCATCTTTTTCTGCGTGACAATGAAGATAATAAAGTAGCATTCTTGTCTGAGGGTTTGATGAGAATATTTAGAGATTGGGAGTACATTGCAAATAATGGGTGCTTATTGCCGAATGGGCTAGAATTAGATAATTTTATGTTGATAGCTTTAACTATAGTTAAGTTAATTAAAGATAATACAGATTTATATATATACCTAAAAAGAGCTGAAGAAAGAAAAATTGTAAATTATATTAGTAATATGAAAAATCCAAATCAAATTACTTTTTCTTTATATACAAAGGTTTTGAGGGCTATGAACATCGAGTTTAATGAGATCTCCAAAATACGATTTAACCAAAGTGAAATTGAACTACTGAAATTTTTAGTTAGTCGAAAGGATAATATTTGGACACCTTACCTTATCACGCGTCTAATAGAATGAGATTCGAATATAAGATGGATAACGAAGTTTGATAAAAGATATGGACGAGCAGGCACTTCGGTTGCCTGCTCATTTCATTGAACTAACGGGCAATTATGCGTAATAAAGAGTGGCATGAGAAATTCAATAAATAGGACGCAGAGTTCTACATATATATCAAAATATGTTTAGAAATGATAATATATAGAAGTAATTATTTGTATAATTTTGGAGGTTGCTCTATTGAGTGTTATAGAAAAATTCTTAAAAAGCTATTCAAGAGAATATGACTTTCATTTAAACTTAGCACAAATATGTGCTTCTCAATGTGAAAATGTATTGGAAGGCAGTGGTATTCGAGCAATTGTAACGCATAGAGCTAAAAGGCCAGATAGACTTAAAGAAAAATTGGAGAAAAGAATTATTGAGAAACAATATAAGTCAGTAGATTCAATTTATAAGGACATTGTTGATTTAGCAGGTGTTCGCATTGCAATATACTTTCCAGGTGATAGAGAGGAAATAGATAAATTTATTACAAATAATTTCTTAGTTCATAGTAAAAAGGAATTTCCTGGTGGAGCTATTCCATCATATTCTAAGCGTTTTTCAGGATATTGGGCTTATCATTATCGCGTTTCCCTTAAATCCGAACTCCTAACAGAAACAACCAAGAGATATACAGATGCCATTGTTGAAATTCAAGTGGCATCTGTACTAATGCATGCATGGGCCGAAGTTGAACATGATCTAGTTTATAAACCTTTAAGTGGTGAGCTTTCTGAAGAAGAATATCAGATACTAGATGAACTAAACGGACTTGTTCTCGCTGGAGAAATTGCTTTAGAAAGGTTACAAAAAGCAGCAAAAAATCGTATAACGGAAACGGGAAAGAAATTTAACAATCATTATGAGTTGTCGTCTTATCTATATGACTCCATGAGAAATTATATAAAGAGGGATAACTATGAACCTATATTGGGAAGAGCAGATGTTTTATATAAATTTCTGCAATATGTTGAATTAGACGACCCTAAGAAATTGTCGCTCTATACAAGCGGATTAGACCCCGACACTGATCGTAGACCGGTCGTAGATCAATTAGTAGATAGAATATTACTTGGAAACGAAGAATTCTACAAATTCTATAATAAAGCAAAAAAAGAGACTGGCTCTAGAAATCCATACAGTATAAAGGTTGATAAAGT
The DNA here is from genome assembly GCF_056402455.1 of Paenibacillus sp. P4_A7. Lineage (NCBI taxonomy): Bacteria > Bacillati > Bacillota > Bacilli > Caryophanales > Paenibacillaceae > Paenibacillus > Paenibacillus sp. P4_A7. The sequence goes on from NZ_JBFUHJ010000230.1 coordinate 6,101, forward strand.
TTCGTTTCTATCTGATACTAAAGCAGCCCTCGGGTTCTTTTTATCGCGATGGATTATATTTGAGTCAACATTGCGGGAAATTTCAAATATCACGAGTATTGGTACAAGTACCGCAATTGAACGAAGACCTGTTTTTAATTTTCGGCACTTGGAATCGATGGGTATATTTGACCAAACAACACTATATGAAATCCAAAGTATCAGGAGACTTAGGAATGAGGTAGTACACGGCATCGAACTCCCCCCTGATGATGTGTTGTTGAACRCAGGAAATACATTAGAAATAGTATTAAAGCATATAATCGCTAATGTTACCGGAGAATACAAAGATGTAATTCATAAAGCAATCAGTCAAATGGAAAGAACTGCATAACTTATTTAAGAGTTGATGGTTCTTCAAGCCTTCAACTCTTTTCTTATTTGTTTTGTAGCTCACGTAACAGGTTACTTCACCTAATACCTCATTCACGCTGTGGGTCACTCTCGCGCCCCTCGGTCCGTTCGATTCATTTTGGAGAAGAGGAGTCAGGCGGTCTGCGAGCATTAGTCGTCAAACATTAAGTTAACGGGTAACGTTAGTGAAAAAACAATGAGTAGTCTGCCGCGGCAGCTGCTCATTGTTTTTTCTGTTACTCTACAGTAAGTTTTCCGTGTGCCCAATCCTACGGATTTGCTAGCCAACTTCAAAGAGACAACAAAGGAGCACACGGCAATCCTACCAGACTTGTCTTCTGTTCACTGAGCTGAGAAAGACCCTACAGGATTGTGCACTAAATGTCGGGAAGGGAATTACCTTCTCTGCTATGCTTTGAGTAACGAGGGGAGGCGATATTATGGATATGCTGGCGCAACTGAACAAAGCTTTAAGCTATATTGAGGAGAATCTTACTGATCGTGTGGACTATCAGGAGGCAGCGAAAATTGCCTGCTGTTCAGAATATCATTTTACACGGATGTTCTCATTCCTTGCAGGCATTACTCTGTCGGAATACATCCGCCGAAGACGCCTAACTTTGGCAGCACTCGAGCTAAGCCACAGTGACATCAAGATCATCGATGCTGCGATGAAATACGGATATACCTCGCCGGATTCCTTTACTAGGGCTTTCCAAAGCATGCATGGGATTACTCCCTTGGAAGCCCGGATCCATGGACAGTCCCTCAAAGCCTTCCTGCGGATGACGTTTCAACTGACTATCAAAGTAGGAAGTGAAATGAACTACCGAATTGAAGACAAAGAGGCTATTCGCATCGTGGGGATCAAAAAAAGAGTGCCAATAGTATTTCAAGGGGTGTATCCGGAGATTGCGTCGATGTTTGAAGGACTCACCCCAGAAATGATTGATAAGATTAAGGGCTTTTCGAATGTTCAACCTTCAGGACTAATCAGTGCTTCCACGAATTTCAGTGAAGGGCGGATTGAGGAGAAAGGAGAGCTCGATCATTACATCGGGGCGGCCACAACGAAAGATGGAGATGGCTTCGCCCAGCTGGAGGTGCAAGCCTCTACATGGGCTGTATTCACAGTCGTCGGCCTTTTCCGAGTGCACTTCAAGAGATCTGGGGACGCATTTATTCCGAATGGTTTCCGTCCGCGGAATATGAGCTAAGCGAAGGGCCGGAAATGCTCTGGAATGAGCACAAAGATGTAGCATCGCCGCAATTTAAAAGCGAAATATGGATACCCATTATAAAGAAATAAGCAGCGTTTGTTGAAGTAACGGGGAACGATAGTTGAACAATCAAGGAGTAGTTTGCTGCGGCAGCTGCTCCCTTTTTTTGTTAAGCTAACGGGCAGGATAGTGGAATAAAGAGTATATTTACCACAGTTTGGTTATCTTATCTTGAGAACGAGCGCAGGAAATAAACGAACTGCTTGTTCAAGGGAGGGAATTATGAAAAAAGTATCAGTTGTATTACTGATGTGCTTATCACTTTTCTTTAATATGGGATTTGTAAAGAAAGGTGAGCTTGTTTTGACAAATGTAGAAACAACGGTCATTAAATCTGAACATATACTACGATACGACTTCAGAATCAAAAATACTGGGTCACAACGAATTTTTGGAACATTCGATTATCCTGGACATCACTCATATGGTTTGGAAGTGACAGTAAGACCATATGATAAACTGGCTTCGTTGATGGAGATACAACAGAATACGCTATTCCGAAAAATGCAATTTAGAGGCGGAAGCTCAGAAGGTATTTTAGAGCCAGGAAAAGA
>NZ_JBFUHJ010000231.1:0-8314 GCF_056402455.1 Paenibacillus sp. P4_A7
GGCTTCCTTCGATGGGTGGGTGAGCAGCGACTCATTCCGTCAGGCACATGCACATAGGGGCGGACAGCAGGGTGGAACTGGAGCAAGCGCTGAAGGTCAGCAGTCTGAGAGTGTCATGTTGGGCTCTCAATTGAGTACACATCGCGTATTAGTTGCACGTCAAGCTAAAATTGAAGTTTAGTTAAATTAAGGGTTACTCTAGCTAGCTCCCTTTTATCCAAGTGGATAGGAAGGAGCTTATTTTTGTATATAGATAGTCGTAACGAACAATGGAAAGTAGTACTAATCAGTTTCACAATATTTTTCGTATATAATGTGGGTTTATACAATGATGATAAAATGGTAAACTTTAAGTATTAAGGTATTGGCAACAAGATGTAAAAATGTCTTAGGGCACAAAACGTTTAAGGGGTTTAGGATGGCTAAAATAAAAACGAAATTTGTTTGTAACGAATGTGGTACTGAATCTCCGAAATGGCTTGGAAAATGCCCAGGCTGTCATGCTTGGAACTCCATGCTGGAAGAGACGGAAAGTGTTGTTAAGACCAAGGGTGTCGGATTGTCTACTGTTCATACGAAAGAAAAAGCACAGTCCATCATACATATAGAGAATGGGCATGAACCACGCATAGAAACAATGATGTTAGAGCTCAATCGAGTACTCGGCGGAGGTGTTGTGCCTGGTTCTCTCATACTGGTAGGCGGCGATCCCGGCATAGGAAAATCAACGTTGCTCCTGCAAACCTCACATGCTTTAGCGGTGAAGGGGTTGAAGGTACTCTATATTTCTGGAGAGGAGTCGGTGCGTCAGACCAGATTGAGAGCAGATCGTCTTGGTGCACTGACGGAGTCGCTGTATGTACTATGTGAGACTAATATGGAGCATATTAACGAAGCGATTGAATCGGTACAGCCTGATTTTCTTGTCATAGATTCGATTCAAACGGTGTATGATCCGAATGTGCAATCTGCTCCAGGGAGTGTCTCCCAAGTACGAGAATGCACAGCTCATTTTATGAGGGTCGCCAAAATCAAAGGGATTGCAACCGTACTCGTTGGCCATGTTACGAAGGAAGGTGCAATTGCTGGTCCAAGAATGCTGGAGCATATGGTTGATTGCGTTCTTTATTTCGAAGGGGAACGCCATCATACTTACCGGCTGCTTAGGGCGGTGAAAAATCGCTTCGGTTCCACAAATGAAATTGGCATTTTTGAAATGTGCGAGGATGGTCTGAGGGAGGTATCTAATCCTTCTGAATTATTTCTCTCCGAACGGCCGCTTGGCGTTTCAGGCTCGATAGTTGTAGCAAGCATGGAAGGTACGAGGCCGGTGCTTGTTGAGCTTCAAGCCCTTGTAGCAACAACCAACTTCCCTTCACCCAGAAGAATGTCAACAGGCATGGATCATAATCGGCTTGCGCTCATTATTGCGGTATTGGAGAAGCGCAACGGGATGTTTCTTCAGACGCAGGATGCGTATTTAAATGTAGCAGGCGGTTTGAAGCTGGATGAACCAGCAGTAGATTTAGCGGCAGCTGTCAGCTTGGCATCCAGCTTTCGGGATGCGCCTACAAGACCCTATGATGTGGTGTTCGGTGAGGTAGGCTTAACAGGTGAGGTACGTGCTGTGTCACGTGCTGAGCAACGAGTTAAGGAAGCGGAGAAACTTGGATTTAAACGAGTGATTATGCCGGAGAAGAGCTTAAAGGGCTGGAAAGCGCCCGAAGGAATTGAAATTATCGGCGTCAGCACGGTAGCGGAAGCACTCAAGGCAGCGCTTGGATAGGGGGCATATAGATGAAGGAACCTACGCAGCTTGAAGTTATGAATCAATTGTTACAATTAGTCGCACCAGGCACCCCTTTTCGAGAGGGGCTGGAAAATGTGCTTCGAGCCAAAACGGGAGCATTAATTGTTGTTGGCTATAGTCCGGAGGTTATGGAGGTCGTAGATGGGGGATTTTCTATTAACTGCGATTTCTCACCGAACTATTTGTATGAGCTTGCAAAAATGGACGGCGCTATTRTCCTAAGTGAGGATATAAGAAGAGTGTTATATGCGAACACACAGCTTATTCCGAACAGCTCTATTCCATCGACTGAAACAGGTATTCGTCATCGGACTGCGGAACGTGTTGCAAAGCAAACGGGTAAGCTCGTTGTATCCATTTCACAACGCCGCAATGTCATTACACTTTATCAAGGCAATCTGAGATATTCTCTCAAGGATATGGGCGTTATTCTGACAAAAGCTAATCAAGCCATTCAAACGCTAGAGAAATACAAAGCGGTATTAAGCCAATCCTTCACGAATTTGTCAGCACTTGAATTCGAGGAGCTCGTAACTTTACAGGAAGTAGCTCATGTTGTTCAGCGTGTTGAGATGGTTATGCGAATCAAGATGGAAATCAAACGTTATGTAATTGAGCTTGGAACCGAAGGCCGCCTAATTAGTATGCAAATGGATGAATTGGTTGGCGGTGTGGAAGAGGATGCTTGGTACTTACTTAAGGATTATGTGAAAGACAATTCGGATGAGAAAGTTAGAGAAGTACGGGCTGGATTGAAGAAGCTTAGCTCTGACGAACTGCTTGATGCTCCGCCAATTATCCGCTTGATGGGTTATCCGCATACGAACAATATGAATGACGAATCAGTATCGCCGCGCGGGTATCGATTGTTAAACAAAATTCCTAGATTGCCACTTATTATTATGAATAACCTGATCGATCGCTTTGGAAGGTTACCTCATATTTTGATGGCCACTATCGAGGAATTGGATGAGGTTGAGGGCATTGGCGAGGTGCGCGCTAGAGCTACTAAGGAAGGTCTCAAACGGATTCAAGAACAGATGTTCATTGACAGGCAAATCTAAATCCCATACAATGGATTGAATGTGGACCTGTAATTTGGAGGTACATTTGTACCCGGTTTTGGGGCATAGTAGAGAAGAGGTGGAAAAGATGATCGCAAAATCGATACCAAGCCTTTTCACGGTGGGGAACTTATTCCTAGGAGTAATAGCCATCATTCTTGTTTTTAATGAAAAACCAGAAACGGCTGCAATGATGGTATTAATTGCAATGCTGCTTGACGGTGTGGATGGACGCGTTGCACGTGCGTTGAACGTTCAAAGTGAATTTGGAAAAGAGCTAGACTCGTTATCTGATGTTATTTCATTTGGCGTGGCGCCGGCTTTTATAATGTATGTAGTAGCCTTTCAAGGACTTAATCCAGCGCTCGCTTGGACCGTAACGGCATTATTTCCGATATGTGGTGCTTTACGTCTCGCTAGGTTTAATGTTATTTCGAGTGCGCCTCCTGGATATTTTATTGGACTTCCAATTCCAGCAGCAGGCGGTGTTTTAGCAACTTTAGCTTTGTTTAAAGCCGACATCTACATCTCGGTATTACTTACTAGCACAATTGTTCTCTCGCTCTTAATGGTTAGTACCATTAGATATCCAAATTTCAAAAAAGTAGGTATTCCGAAGAACGCGGTTTGGGTCGTTCCAATCATCGTAATAATTGCAGTGGTGCTAGGACTTGTTTTGAAAAGCAGCCATTTGTCAAAAATTTTGTTTGTACCGCTGCTTATATATGCGCTGTACGGCTTAAAAAAAAACGTTGAACGTCGTTTACCCAAAAGAAACCGTAAAAGGAAAAACAGAACAGATGGTACCGAAGATCCTGTACAAACAGAGAAGCCAGCATAAATATGATCAGAGAATAAGAATGAGAAAAACGTCTTCATCACATGTCGTGTGATAAAGACGTTTTTTTTGTGTGCTTGATTACGTTAAATTAAATAAGCCTAGAGTAGAGCACTTGTCATATTCATCAGCGATAACCTCATCCAGTTGAATATCAAGCAGATTGCATAAAGCGGTCATATAAAATAAATTGCGTCCAAGATCGGCCTTAAGCACATCGCGACAATGCTCGCAAACGGCTCCCGAGAGGTGACTTTGTAACGTTGTCTTTGCATTTTCAAGATCTAGCTCATCTGAGTATTGCTGCTTACGGGCATTCAATTCGATACAACCGCAATCCGTGACGGCTTTAGTAACAGCTCGATTTACGGAAGCGCCGGCCTGGCCGAATTTTGACATAACATCTAGCAAGCTACGGTGTCTAAGCAATAATTCTGATACTTGCTGCTGAAATTGATCCAATGTAGGAGCGCTCATCGGTTCCACCTCTTTCACCAACCTCTTATGAAGTAATCTCAATTCCCATTATAAGCCTCTTGAGCATTGTTTACCAAATGTGAATTATTAAAAATTATAAATGTTTTCAAATAATAGAGTTCCCCACGGTTAAGTAGGCAATTATTGGAACATAATTGTAGTGGAGGTGAACCATAATGGTTAGACGAATAATTCAATTGATTGGTATGTTGTTCGGTGGAATGGCCGGCGGTGAAGTATATGGGTGGATGAACGGAGCGGCCATATGGTCGGGCTCATCGATGGGGATGCTGCAGCGATCCGGCACTTATTACATGAATGTAGCAGTTGGCGCGGTTTTTGGTGTTATTGCAGCAACGTTAATAGCAGGTCAAGTGATTCGTTATATGCAGAAGGGTGCAGAGCAAACGGCTGCTATTCCCATGCAGCAGTTGTTTGCAGGGGCAGGAGGACTGCTGGCAGGCTTGCTACTCACTATTCTATTGTATCCAGCTGTCTCTGGCTTAGATGGCATAGGCAGGCTCTTACCAGCGGTGATGATGCTTTGTTTCGGTTATTTAGGCTTGCAAATAGGGCTGCACAAGCAAGATGAGCTTGCTGCACTATTTGCGACAATGCTTGAGAAGCGCCGAGTTGCTCCAGCATCAGATGAAGCGGGCGGTTTTGAGGAACATAAAATTCTCGATACCAGTGTCATTATTGATGGGCGAATTGCAGATATTTGTAAGACAGGATTTATAGAAGGGACGCTAGTCATTCCTGAGTTTGTGCTAGAGGAGCTTCAGCATATCGCAGACTCTTCAGATTTACTGAAGCGAAACAGAGGTCGGCGTGGTCTTGATATTTTGAACAAAATTCAAAAAGAGCTCGATGTGCGGGTCCTCATCTACGAAGGTGATTTCGAGGAAATCGGTGAGGTTGATAGTAAGCTCGTGAAGCTGGCAAAGGCGCTTAAAGGTAAGGTTGTCACCAACGACTTCAACTTAAATAAAGTGTGCGAGCTGCAAGGCGTGTCTGTTCTGAACATTAATGATTTGGCTAACGCAGTGAAGCCTGTCGTCTTGCCGGGAGAGGAAATTATTGTTCAAGTCATAAAAGATGGCAAAGAGCATGGACAAGGCGTTGCTTATTTGGATGATGGCACGATGATCGTGGTAGAAGGCGGCCGTGACTATATCGGTACAACGATGGAAGTGCTTGTCACAAGTGTCCTGCAAACATCTGCTGGCCGAATGATATTCGCAAAGCCAAAGCTGTTGGAAAAAGCGCAGTAACAAGGTATGATAGTACTATTGTTTAAAATATAGGAAAGTACAGGTTTCATACTTATACTCTGCCTATATTTTTACGAGAAACCACTTGTCCTTAAACAAGGACGACGTAGTTGTTTCTTCTTAAAATATAGGGAAGTASAAGTTTCACGCTTATACTCTGCCTATATTTTACCGCGAAACGAGCTTATGCCGCCAGAAGACGGCGCCAGCCGTTTACGCTTATAACGGTATTATCCGTATACGCTTGATTACAGAGGCAGGTCGAAGGCATGGGAGCAGAATGGGGAGTTGTCGTTGTGGCGGCCGGACGAGGCACGCGCATGGGGACAAAGGAAAGCAAGCAGTACTTACAGTTAGGGGACAAGCCTATTCTCGTCCATACGTTGGAATTGTTTGAAGCGCTGGATTCGGTTACGGAAGTAGCGCTCGTCGTCGGGGGAGACGATGTGGAGCGTTGCAGGGAATGGGTGCTAAAGTACAAGCTTGCAAAAGTAAAGGCTGTAGTAGCAGGTGGCAAGGAACGCCAGCATTCCGTTCATTGCGGACTGCAAGCACTTCGTACGGAATGGGTGATGGTGCACGACGGTGTTCGCCCGCTCGTAACCGCGGCAGCCGTTAACGCTTGCTGTGCTGCAGCAGAGCTTAGCGGTGCTGCCGTACTTGCTGTTCCAGTTAAAGATACGATTAAACAAGTAAATGAAGCGGGTGTTATCGTTTCTACACCAGACCGCCGAAGCTTGTGGGCGATACAAACGCCCCAAGCTTTTCGTCGTGTCCTATTGCTGGATGCACATGAGCGTGCGTTATCGGACGGCTTTATTGGTACAGATGATGCTATGGTAGTGGAACGAACAGGCGCGAAAGTTACTGTTGCAGAAGGCGAGTATACGAACATCAAAATTACGACGCCCGACGACTTGCCATGGGCGGAATTTTTGCTCGCAAAGCGTCGTGCCGATTTTGTAGAGGGGAATGGTGAATACAAATGATCAGAGTAGGACAAGGGTTTGATGTGCATCAACTAGTAGAAGGAAGGCCTTGTATTATTGGGGGAGTCACGATCCCTTATGAGAAAGGATTGCTGGGTCATTCCGACGCAGATGTATTACTTCATGCGATTACAGATGCGATATTGGGTGCGCTAGGACTTGGCGATATCGGCAAGCATTTTCCGGATACGGATGCAGCGTTTAAGGATGCGGATAGCTTAAAGCTTCTTGAAGAGGTTTGGAAGCTTGTTAGAGAGCGTGGTTATAAGCTTGGTAATATCGATTCAACAATCATTGCTCAGAAGCCAAAGATGCTGCCTTATATACTACAAATGGCTGAGGTGATTGCAACTGCTCTTGAAGCGGATGTATCACAAGTGAATGTAAAGGCCACTACGACAGAGCAGCTTGGCTTCACAGGACGCGGTGAAGGCATCGCGGCGCAATCTGTTGTTTGCTTAATTAAGGATGTGCTATGATCGGTTTGATCAAATATAAGAAATTATAAGTTTTACACTGGTATTAATTCTAGGAGGGATTTTCAGATGACACAAGAAGTTCGTGTTCGGTATGCACCTTCACCGACAGGTCATTTACATATCGGTAATGCAAGAACGGCCTTATTCAATTATTTATTTGCAAGAAATCTAGGCGGTAAACTAATTATTCGGATCGAAGATACAGATGTGAAACGCAACATCGCTGGTGGTGAAGAAAGCCAGCTTACTTACTTGAAATGGCTGGGTATCGATTGGGATGAAAGCATAGATATCGGTGGAGGTTATGGCCCCTATCGCCAGACAGAAAGACTTGATATTTACAGCAAATACTGGCAAGAGCTGATTGATCGCGGCTTAGCGTATCGCTGTTATTGCACGGAAGAAGAGTTGGAGCAGGAGCGGGAAGCTCAGACTGCGCTTGGCGAGACGCCTCGCTATTCTGGTCAGCACCGTGATCTGACAGATACACAGCGTCAGGCTTTCGAAGCAGAGGGTCGTGTTCCGAGTATTCGATTCCGTGTACCGGAAGGCCGTACTTACACGTTCGATGACATCGTGAAAGGTTCGATTAGCTTTGATACAGCGGAGATGGGCGACTTTGTAATTGTGAAGAAAGACGGTATTCCTACTTACAATTTCGCAGTTGCACTGGATGACCATTTGATGAAAATCAGTCATGTGCTTCGCGGCGAGGATCATGTGTCCAACACCCCTCGTCAGTTGATGATCTATGAAGCGTTCGGATGGGAGCCGCCTAAGTTCGGACATATGACGCTAATCGTCAATGACCAGCGGAAAAAGCTAAGTAAACGGGATGAGTCCATCATCCAGTTCATTGAACAATACGATAAACTTGGCTATTTGCCTGAGGCTATGTTTAATTTTATAACCTTGCTTGGCTGGTCTCCAGAGGGAGAGCAAGAGATATTTACACGTGAAGAGCTTGTTCAAGTATTTAATCCGGAACGTTTAAGCAAAAGCCCTGCTGTATTCGATACGCAAAAGCTTAGCTGGATGAATAATGAGTATTTGAAAAAAGCTGACCTTCCTCGTCTAGTTGATCTATGCTTAATTCATCTTCAGAGTGCGGGCCGTGTATCCGAAATGCTTGATGCCGAAGGACGCGCATGGGTAACTGATCTTGTAGCGTTGCATCAGGAAAAATTGCGATATGCAGCTGAAATCGTACCAATAACTGAACTTTTCTTCCTTGATTCTGTGTCAGATGAGGAAGAAGCAACAGTTGTCCTTGCTGAGGAGCAGGTACCGACAGTGCTTAAAGCATTCCTTGCGTTGGTCGAAGCGAGTGAGACGCCTTTTCAAGTGGACAGCATTAAAGAGATGATCAAGTCGGTCCAGAAG
>NZ_JBFUHJ010000232.1:0-8309 GCF_056402455.1 Paenibacillus sp. P4_A7
CTACATGACTGGACAACGCATCGGAATAATAGACATCGGCTCCAACTCCATTAGACTCGTTGTTTACGAACGAACGGTGAATGGCGCTCACCGTGTCGCTGACAGCAGCAAAAGCTCTGCTAGATTAAGTGAACGAGTCGATGATGAAGGTAAACTTTCAAACGAAGCGATTGATGAACTTATAGAGACGCTGCGCCATTTCACTTTAATCTGTGCGCATAATCATACGGAACAAATTCGCGCGGTTGCAACGGCAGCCATTCGCAATGCTAATAATCGTACTGAGATACTTAATCGTATTGAAGCAGCCACCGGCCTCATTATAGAATTATTGTCCGGAGAAGAGGAAGCTTCTTACGGGTTTCTAGGTATGATTAATTCACTTAACATTCGCGACGGCTACCTCATTGATATTGGCGGAGGCAGCACCGAGCTATCATTATTTCGTAATCGGTCGCTTGTCCATACCATATCGCTCCCATTTGGGTGTGTCAGCTTTAACAAACGCTTCGGAACAAAGGGAATGCTAAGCGATGAGGATATAAAGGCGTTAGAAGCTCTGGTACTTGATGCCATTCGTCATGAAACATGGATTGGAACTACCCCTGGATTGCCCCTTGTTGGTGTCGGAGGTACGGTCAGAGGACTTGGGAAAATGCATCAGGCTATACACAAATATCCTTTCCCACAGACCCATAATTATCCGATCACTGGGGAGCAGACCAATGAACTTTTTGAACAAATACGCAAGCTTCCTTTAGACAAAAGACGTAAGCTACCTGGCTTATCCAAAGATCGCGCTGATGTCGTTGTTCCTGGGGTAGCTATCCTGCGTGTATTATTCCGTGCGACCAAAGCGACGCATTACCGTATTTGTGGCGCTGGATTACGTGATGGTCTCTTTCATGCAACTAGATTCGCTAATCATCCGAAGCTCGACAATGCTCTTTCCTATAGCTTGAGCAATCTAATTGCCTTGCATCCGGAAGCGCCGCGCGCTCATGTCATGCAAGTGAATCGATTAGCGCTTGAGCTATACGATTCATTGAATAATGTTTACTCAATGGATTCGCATTCCAGAATATTATTGGATACGGCGTCGCAGCTTTTCCGAATCGGAGCATCCATTGACTATTACGAGTATGCCAGACATTCCTTTTATCTAATCATTAACTCACATTTAAACGGCTTGACTCACCGAGAAATCATAATGACAGCTGCAATTGCTTCCTTCAAAAGTAAAAGCCGTGTACGCAATCAAGTTTCACCATACAGAGAGCTGCTGAACGATTTCGATCTTGACACTATTTACAAGCTTGGCATCTTACTGCAGCTGTCTGCTGCTCTAGATCGTACCGAAACGCAAGCCATTGGCCAGATTAACATTCAAGCATTAGGGACACAGCTGCTGCTGCGCCCACTACATCCTAAAGGCTCGCTTGCTGTTGAACGCCGGGAAGTCGAGGAGCTTAGTTCGGAATTTAAAAAGCTCTGGGGAACCGCTCCAATGCTAGATCTTCCTGCTAACCCAGACCCTTCCATGATTCAATAGCTCTCGCTTCAAATTGACTTCGGAATGTTTTACTATCACTGACCACATGCTCATATACACCACTCGATTTCAATTCTCTAGCCTTAACATTGTCCTTCATATTTAGCTGAAGCATTTTGATCAGTATTTGACGTAATTTAACGTCAAATACTGGGCACATCAGCTCAATACGCCGAGTTAAATTCCGTGTCATCCAATCCGCACTGGACAAATAAACTTCCTCTTCCCCACCATTACAAAAATACATGATTCTTGAATGCTCCAAGAAGCGGTCAACGATACTAATAACTTGTATATTCTCACTTAGACCTGCTACACCTGGTCTTAAGCAGCATACTCCCCGTACAATAAGGACAATTTTCACACCCGCTTGCGATGCTTCATACAATTTATCGATCATGTCTTGATTAGACAATGAGTTCATTTTTGCAATTATGCTAGCTGGCTTACCCGCCAATGCATTTATTCGCTCGCGATCAATGAGACGATGCAGCTTTTCTTTCAAATCGGATGGAGCAACTCCAAACGCCTTCCATTCATAAGGTGAAGAGTAACCTGTTACTTCGTTAAATAAAGCGGAAGCATCCGCCCCGATAATCGGATGAGATGTAAACAATCCGATATCGGTGTATAAAGTTGCTGTGCTGTCGTTATAATTGCCAGTTCCAACGTGGACGTAACGACGCAGTGTCCGCTGCTCACGACGAACAACAAGCAATATTTTAGCATGTGTCTTCAAGCCAACTAAGCCATAAACGACATGACAGCCAGCCTTCTCAAGTTGACGCGCCCACGCAATATTCCGTTCCTCGTCAAACCTTGCCTTCAGCTCAACTACGACCGTAACTTGCTTCCCGGCCTCTGCCGCCTTAGCAAGCGCTTGAACAAGCGCAGATTGCCCACTGACGCGATACAGTGTCATTTTTATAGCCAACACATCAGGATCATATGCTGCTTGCATCACAAAATCATTTACCGCATCAAATGATTCATAAGGATGGTACATCAAAACATCACGCTGACGAATGACTTCAAACATATCGTCTGTATCGTCAAACTCACGCGGGTAAATAGGGTCCATCTTTTCATAACGCAGATTATCGTATCCAGGCAATGAATTGACGAACTTCATTAGGAAACTCAAATCGAGCGGACCGTCAATCTCAAACAAATTATCTTCAATTTCGAGCTCTTCCCTTAGCATTTCGAGCGCATATGGATGAATGCCCTTAGCAACCTCGAGACGAACCGGTATACCCCAGCGCCGACGTCGAAGTTCCTTTTCAATTTCCTCCAGCAGATCCTCCGCGTCCTCTTCATTCAGCATTAAATCCGCATCACGCGTTAATCGAAAGGGGTTTACTGAAAATGGAATATATCCGTTGAATAAGGTATCAATAAACTTTTCAATCAAATCCTCTAGCAGTACAAATTCTGTTTTCTTACTATTCATCCTTCCTGGCACAGGGACAAAGCGTGATAAAATCGAAGGTACTTGTACGATTGCAAAAAATGGTTCTTCGTCATCAAGATCGCCCTCTCGCTTAAGCAGAACGGCCAAATACAGCTCCTTCGTATGTACGAGCGGAAAAGGTCTGCTCTGATCGACGGCCATAGGAGTCAGCACTGGAAATACGATTTCATGAAAATAATCGGATATCGCTTTCGTTTGCGTAGCGTTCAACTCATCAATAGATCGTATGAAAATACCTTCACGGCTTAAACTTCGAAACACTTCCCTATATGTACGATACTGATCATTTACCATTTGTGTTGCACGTTTTATAAGTCTTTTCCAAAGGCCTGACGGGGTATATCCTGTAAAATCAGTTTTGGTCAAACCGGCTCTCACCTGAATTTGTATGCCAGCTACCCTTACACTCATAAACTCATCCAAATTGCTCGTTACAATCGCTAAAAACTTGGCACGCTCCAGCAGCGGGTTATTGATGTCCTGCGCCTCTTGAAGCACTCTGCGATTAAATTCAATCCAACTCAAATCCCGATTTACATAGTGCGACAAATGCTTGTTCATTTACACGCCTCCTGAAAGGTTTACGAAGAAATGAGCATATGCTTAGGTTACAAAGCAATAAAGCTCGTTCAATACGCCCCTATACGTTCCTATTATGAAGCATGACTATTATAGCAATGTTAACCTTTTGTAAAGATGAGGTAAAAATTAGAATCTCCCGATTTTAAAATTACCGTTTTTCATTCGTTTCTCAAGCCATTGTAGTAATATTTGACGATAAAACAAACGCGTCGTTGGTATTAATAGCGTTATACCTACGATATCCGATAAGAAACCAGGCACTAGGAGAAGAATACCTCCTGCAAGTATACATAAACCATCTAAAAGCATTCGACCAGGTATTTGTCCTTGCTGCATTTGAAGCTGTGCTTCCATCCAAACCTTCCGTCCTTCTGCCCGAGCTAAATACGCACCCACAAACCCCGTAAGGATCAGTATGAAAAAAGTATTCCAGCCGCCTAACCAAGCGCCGACCTGCAATATTCCCCAAATCTCCACAAAGGGTATAATTATTAAAACAGCAAGCAGCCATTTGTTCATTGATTTTCCTCCTTCAAAAGTTTTACGAAGTAAAACTTACTTCGAAAGCATACGCTTAGTTTTACGAAGTAAAACTTACTTCGATAACAGCTCATATAAGTCAGGCAGTACTTTGTTTAAACGCGAAGGCTGCCATCCTGCATTTACCCATACATGCTTTGTTCCGCCTTCTACAAGCAGCTCACCAGGCAGTTGATCGCCTTCAGGATGCTCCGCTGCATGAAAGTCAGCCAACTCGACTCTTCTTATTTGTGATTCGAAGGAGAGTCGTACAGGCGAATACTCAGATATTCGTGTACATACAAGGATGGTATCATCATAACGAGCAGGCAGTAGGTAACGACATTGCAGATCAACAACTGGGAGTAATAAACCACGATCCTCAATCGTTTTATAATTATAACCTGCATTCCTTATCCATTCTGTACGTCCCACTTCAAACCAGGTTACATAATTACCATGAAAAACGACACCCATTTGGTCGGTTTCCTGATAACGGACACGAATTGGATGCATAAACCATTTCGAATTGGATTTCATTAGATCCCTCCTAGAACAACTGCATAATCATTCACTTCACAGAGCTATGATTAGCAAAAAGCGACGGTGAAATCACCATCGCTTTTTGCTTCGTTTTATTTGTTTAAATAGGCTGCCCTATTATAGTACTTTTGATTGGCCGTGATAGATAACGCCTGTTTCACCATAAATCGTTACTTCCATACCATCCTTAAGCAATTCAGTTGCATTGTTTACCCCAAGAATAACTGGGATTCCAAGGTTTAGACCTACAACTGCTGCATGGCTAGTAATTCCGCCTTGTACGGTAATAACAGCTGCTGCTTTTTCAAATGCAGGCATATATTCTTTGTCCGTAGATACGGTAACAAGAATGGAGCCTTTAGTTGTTTTAGCAATAGCCTCCTGAGGTGTAAGTGCCACTACTACTTTACCTGTAGTCGTTTGGCTGCCAATTCCTTGTCCACGAGCCAAAAGCTCACCAATATGGTGAATTTTGATAAGATTAGTCGTACCTGAGCGGCCAATTGGAACGCCAGCTGTAATGACAACAGTATCGCCAAGGCTTAGTAAGCCAGTGCTCATGCCGCCTTTAACTGCATTTTCGAACATTTCATCAGTCGTATCAGCTTCAGGACCCAAAACTGCCTTTACTCCCCAGATAAGGGAAAGACGACGCATAACTCTCTCATCTGTAGTAACAGCAATAATCGGTGATTTAGGCTTGTACTTCGAAACCATACGAGCTGTAAAGCCGCTTTGCGTCGATGTAATAATTGCTTTTGCGTTTAGGTCAAGCGCCGAGTTAGCTACCGCTTGGCTGATTGCTTCCGTAACAGTAGTTTGCTGAGCATTCACTTGCTTCATGAAAATCTCACGATATTCAAGTGATTCTTCCGCACGCTCTGCAATACGAGCCATCGTTTGAACCGCTTCAACTGGGTATCTTCCTGCAGCCGTTTCGCCGGAAAGCATGATAGCATCTGTACCGTCGAAAATCGCATTCGCTACGTCACTTGCTTCTGCGCGAGTAGGACGCGGATTGCGTTGCATGGAATCAAGCATTTGTGTTGCTGTAATAACCGGCTTGCCTACACGGTTACCTTTTTTGATCATATTTTTTTGAACGAGCGGCACTTCTTCCGCTGGAATTTCAACACCCAGATCTCCACGAGCAACCATCAAGCCGTCTGACACTTCAAGAATCTCATCAAGATTGTCTACGCCTTCTTGATTTTCGATTTTGGAAATGATTTGAATATGACCTGCATTATGACGCTCAAGAAGCTCACGAATTTCAAGTACATCGCTTGCTTTACGAACGAATGATGCTGCGATAAAGTCAACGCCTTGCTCGATACCGAAAACAATATCGTTAGCATCCTTCTCTGTAATACCAGGCAATGAAATTTTCACGCCAGGTACATTAACGCCTTTTTTACTTTTAATTTGACCACTGTTAACGATACGGCATATGATTTCAGTGCCTTTTACTTCCTCAACAGACAAACCGATCAAACCATCATCGATAAGAATTGTCGATCCGATGGTAACATCTTTCGGAAGATCAGAGTAAGTAATCGGAACACGATTGATATCACCCAAAATCTCTTCAGTTGTCAATGTAACAAGATCGCCCTGTGTTAATTCGATCGGCTCTTCTTTCAGTTTGCCTAGACGAATTTCAGGACCCTTCGTATCAAGAAGAACAGCTACCGATGTACCCATCTCAGCATTTGCAATGCGAATGTTTTTAATCCGGTTGCCGTGCTCTTCAAAATCACCATGAGAGAAGTTAAGACGAGCTACGTTCATTCCTGCAAGTATTAATTTTTTTGTGTTCTCCAACGATTCGCTAGATGGACCAATCGTACAAACAATTTTAGTTTTACGCATGTTATGTTTCCTCCGTTTATTGCCTGAATATTCTAAACTGCACATATAATGAAACGATTCCCCACTGCTTGTACAGTGGAAAAAATCGATTGTACACAAGATTTAATTTACGGTTGGTGTAGCTTCGGGTGCTTGATTAGCCTCTGCCGGTGCTTCTATTGTTGCTTGAACAGGTGCATCTTGTTCTGACTCGCTTTGCACGACCAATGATTGTTCCTCAGCAATGCGGTAAGGACCAACCTTTCTAAATTTATTGTAACGGTCCTCAATCAACTGCTCAGGGCTTAACAACATCAGTTCTTGCAAATGATGCCATAGCTTTTCTTTAAGTTGTTCGGCCTGAAAAGCAAGGTCGCGATGAGCGCCTCCTCGAGGCTCAGGAATAATGTCCTCAATAACGCCAAATTCCAGTAAATCTTTTGCCGTTATTTTCATAGCTTCGGCAGCTACATCCGCTTTAGTAGCATCCTTCCAAAGAATAGATGCCGCTCCATTTGGAGAAATAACAGAATATATCGCATTTTCCAGCATAAGTACACGGTTGCCCACGCCTAAAGCTAATGCGCCACCGCTGCCGCCCTCACCAATAACGATACATATGATAGGCACACCGAAACCAGCCATTTCCCGCAGGTTACGTGCAATCGCTTCCGATTGGCCTCGCTCCTCCGCGGTGTTGCCTGGGTATGCGCCCTTTGTATCTATAAACGTAATAATAGGACGCTTAAACTTGTTAGCCTGCTCCATAAACCTTAGTGCTTTACGAAAGCCCTCGGGATGTGGACTACCAAAGAAACGAGCGATGTTCTCACGAGTATCCTTACCGCGCTGATGTCCAATTACAGTAACCGGCACACCATTTATTTTGGCAAGTCCACCAACAATAGCAAGATCATCAGCAAAGAGACGATCTCCATGAAGCTCCATAAAATCGGTAAATACGGTTTGGATAAAATCAAGCGAAGTTGGGCGCTGATGATGCCGCGCCATATGCATCTTCTGAGCAGGGGTCAATTCACTGTACAGCTCGTCTTCCATCTGCTTGCACTTTTGCTCTAAGMGTAAAATTTCTTCGGAGAAATCAATCCCTTTCTCCTCGCTTAGCCCTTTTAGTTCCGTAATTTTCTGCCGCAAATCGACTAGCGGCTTCTCAAAAGGCAACTCACCCGCCATGGGATATCCCCTCCCTTACGCAATGCATATCGAGCAGCTTTGCCAACGTAGGCTTCATATCTTTGCGGTGCACCACTTTGTCCAGCTGTCCATGCTGCAAATTAAACTCAGCCGTCTGGAACTTATCTGGAAGTTTCTGACGAATAGTCTGTTCAATAACAATACGACCAGCAAAGCCAATAAGTGCGCCTGGCTCGGCCAAATTATAATCGCCCAAGCTCGCAAAGCTAGCTGAAACTCCGCCCATAGTAGGATCGGTAAAAATCGAAATGAACAAACCTCCAGCACCTTGAAACTTTGACAATGCTACACTTGTTTTGGCCATTTGCATTAAACTCAAGATGCCTTCTTGCATCCGAGCGCCGCCTGAAGTAGAGAAAATAAGAAGCGGCAGCTGTTTTTCATGAGCCGCTTCGATTGCTCGAGTTATTTTCTCCCCAACAACAGATCCCATACTGCCACTAAAAAAATCAAAGCTCATGACCGCAACAACAACTGGAAAACCACCGATCATGCCTTCTCCAGTTATAACCGCATCGCGCAGATTGGATTTGCTCTTCTGCTGCTCAAGCTTGCTCTGATAGCCTGGAAAGG